>CAMNHX010000221.1 GCA_946539945.1 uncultured Desulfobulbus sp.
CCACGTTGAGACGGAGGTATCCCAGAGAAATGGTCTTGCCGAACATGGTGATCAGCAACAGCTCGTCGTCAATTTTGGAGAAATGAATATTGCATTCTGCACCCTTGTGGAAGAGCAGGGAAAATTCGGTCTCGCCAACCAGTTTGGCCATTGCGTCAACAGTTGCAAAGTTGCCCGCAGCCAAAGCGGCAAAAGAATAAACATCGTATTTTGTTTTGCCGTTTTCCTTGGCAGTGATAATGTTTCCCGCCATGTCAATAACAATGACGCAATCGACACCTATTCTGATAAGCTTGTCTGTGAGAATCTTGTCGATTTGTTCCAACTGTTCCTGACTGACAACACCATAATTCATAGACTTACCTCTCGATATGCTCTCTGATAGACAAATGGACCTGCGCTCCGGTTTTCGCGGCCAGGTCAATTGCTCCCCCGAAATGGTCAGGTTTGTGTGAACGGCTGAACCTAAATGCAAAAAATCCCGATACTATACGCCAGACACGGGCTGATATGAAAGTTTTTTTTGCCCTTCTTCTTTACTTTTTCCGGGTTTTGGGGCAATCCTGTCACCCGCCCATCATTTTGTCTATTTTCGGGAAATGGGAGGCGGAATGCAAGCAGTCAAACAATTATTTATCATTTTCCTGGCTTTTTTCAGCCTGTTCGGGCTTTCTGCGCCTGCGGCGCACAGCGCTACCGCCTGGACAGCCACAGTGGAGAGTGTCGGGGACGGCGACTCCTTCAAGGCGCGCCGCAACGGACGCACGGTCCGGGTGCGCCTCTACGGCATAGACAGCCCGGAGTTCAAACAGCGCTACGGCTACCAGTCCCGGCAACTTGCACGACAACTCTTGCCCAAAAGAGGCGAGATTGTGGTGTATCCGGTGGACCGGGATCAGTACGGGCGGGTAGTAGGGCTGGTCCGATCAGGCGGGATACTGGTCAACCGGGAAATGGTTCGCCAAGGAGCGGCCTGGCTGTATCCGCGATACTGCCGGGAACGGGCATTCTGCGCCGAATTGAAGGTCATGCAGGAGCAGGCCAGAAGCGCCCGCCTCGGATTGTGGCAGGATGCAAACCCGGAACCTCCCTGGATCTGGAAGCGACGGCAATCCCACAAGCGCTGAACAAGAGCCGTCCGACCGACTCAAACGCCGCGCCTTGCACACAGGCAAGGATGCGGCGTTACTTTTACCGCAGTGATCAGGACCGGTCTGCAATGCCCACATAGGGCGTCAGGGAGCGCCCCACGTAATTGGCTGTGGGACGGATCAGCCGGTTGTTTTTGAGCTGCTCCAGAATATGCGCTGTCCAGCCCACAACGCGGCTGATGGCAAAGATCGGGGTGAACAGCTCGGTTGGAATGCCCATGGCGTTGTAGAGCGGCGCAGAGAAAAAGTCCACGTTGGGAAAGACCTTGGTATTGGCCAGCATGGTCTTCTCCACTTCCTGCGCGATTTCAAAGTAGCGGGTATTACCGGTCATGGTTGTAATTTCCCGCGCTGTTTCCCGGAGTACTGTGGCACGTGGGTCTTCACAGCGGTACACCCGATGGCCGAAGCCAGAAATCTTCTGCTTCTCTGCCAGCCGCTGCTTGATCCAGCCCTCAGCTTTGGCCGGATCGCCGATCTCGTTCAGCATATTCATGACTGCCGCATTTGCGCCGCCGTGCAGTGGACCTTTCAGCGCTGCAATGGCGCTGGTGATGCAGGAATAAATGTCGGTCAGCGTGGCAGCCACAACCCTGGCGGTAAAGGTGGAGGCGTTCAGTTCATGATCAGCGTGGAGAATCAGGGCCGTGTCCATGGCCTTGACCATGACAGGATCCGGCTCCTTGCCAGTCAGGGTGTAGAGAAAGTTCAGGGCAATGCCGCTGTTGGTGCGCGGCTCAATCGGTTCCAGACCGTTGCGCAGGCGCTGGTAGGAGGAGATGATCAGCGGGATGCGCTCGGTGATGCGCTGGGCCTTGCGCAAGAGGGCATCCAGCCGGGTTATGCCAGAGTCCGGGTCCCACTGCCCCATGGAGGAAACCGCAGTGCGCAGAACTTCCATAGGCGTGGACACGTGCGGGAACATACGCAGGATCATGACCGTTTCCACAGGCAGATGCATGGACCCGGTGAAACCGTCGAGAAAAGCCTCAAACTCGCTCAAGCCGGGCAGGCGTCCGTGCCAGAGCAGGTAAGCCACCTCTTCAAAGGTGGAGTGCCGGGCCAGGTCAACCACGTCATAGCCACGATAGAGTAATTGGCCAGCCTGGCCATCCACCAGCGAGATAGAGGAGTTGCAGGCCACCACGTCAGCCAATCCGGCCTCACTGATGACCTTGTCGTTTTTTGCTGTTTGCTTGTTTTCTGCCATTTCCGATCGTCCTTGTAAAATTGGATCAAACTTTGGGAACAGCTTTGTGCTGTGTGGTGTCTTCTGCCGCAGTTACCGCCTTCTGAAGCGTACCTTGCGCTGCCGCTTCCGAAGAGTGCGGCCCATCCACAGAATGCTGGTCAACAGAGTGAACATCCCCAGTCCCAGCCCCAGAAAGATCTTGCCCCATTTGCTGCCCTTGGTCTTCACGGGCGTCCGGCGCTCTTCCGCAGGAGGAGAGGGAGGTGTCGCCTGTTTTTCTATGGCTGCCTGTTGTGCCCTGTGCGCCGCTGCTGCCAGCGCTGGCGCTTTTTCCAGTCCAGTGCGCAACAGGTCCAGCGCCTTGGCGTCCCTCTCCTTCTGGGACCGGGAACCCAGAACCAGAACGATCACCCGGCAGCCCTGCTGTGGCGCGGTGAGGGCAATGGAAGCCCCTGCCTGCCGGAATGCACCGGTTTTCAGACCGTCAATCCCTTCCCGACCAAGCAGCCGGTTCGGGTTGCGCATGGAGAAAGTGTTGTTGCGAAAGCCTCTGGTGGCAAGGCTGGAGTATTTCAGGACTTCCGGTCTCCTGACCAGTTCCCGGCAGAGCAGGGCCAGGTCCCGGGCTGTGGAGACGTCCGGTTTCTGTCCCTTGCCAGGCGGCAGACCATGCTCGCTGTAAAAGACCGTCTGCTTCATGCCCAATTCCTGTGCGCTCTGGTTCATCAGCGCGACAAAGGTCTCCCGCGACCCGGCAACGTGGATGGCCAGGGCTGTGGCCGCATCATTGGCAGACTGGACCATAAGGGCGTAAAGCAGTTCTTCCACAGGGAACTGCTCCTTTTGCCGCAGATAGACCTGATTCCCGCCCATCCTTGCCGCCTCCTTTGTGACAGTCACCGTGTCGGACAAGGCCAGCTTACCCTGCTCTATCTGGCGCAGAACAACGTACAGCGTCATCAGCTTGGTGAGGCTGGCCGGATACACGCGGGATTCTGCGTTGTCGGCAAAGAGTTCCACCCCGCTTTCCGCTTCAAGGCTCAAGGCGGCAAGGTAGGGCGCTTTGGCGATGCTGTCAGATACCCTTGCCTTTGGAGCGGCAGAGGCGCTACCCACAAGACACGCAAGCCCAAGGACCGCGATAAGGAGATATTTCATGACCAGGACTCCAGAACTGGGCAAAACAGAGGACCGACAACAGAACCGACTGGATGGCGATGCGCAAGACTGCGAAGAGACGACACTTTTCCGAACTGGCAAACATACCCGGCAGAAACTGGGCTGTCAACGGCACAGCGCAAGGGGGCGGTCCGGGCCAGGAGGCGGCAGAAGGCAGTCAAAACGGATCGCCTTGCCCGGAAAGGTGCAGGCTGGTTTGAGACCTGCCAGAGGCGGACCTTTCAGCGGTCTTTTGATCAGCACCTTGCAGGGCTGGAGCGCCAAAGCAGCCTGCACCAGTGCGGCTTCATCCGTGCAGGGCGCTTCCACCTGCTGGAGCAGTTGCAGCTTCTTGCGGACTTTCGCGCTCTTTTGTCGGGCTGGGAACATGGGGTCCAGAAGCACAAGATCAGGCCGAAGTTCCTGCCGCCTCATGGCAGCAAGGCTGTCTTCCCGGTGCAGCCGCAGGCGTCCGGTAAGGAAGGCCAGTTCCGGCACAGCCCGCATCCGGTCCAGCGCGTCAGCCAGCAGGGCGGCAATCAG
>CAMNHX010000222.1 GCA_946539945.1 uncultured Desulfobulbus sp.
ACCAGTTTTTTCTGGGCGAACAGCGCTTGCGTTACGATGAAATCACAGCCATGGGCGTCAGACTGCGGGAAAACGGGTTTTTGTCCGGGCAGAACCAGTGCGATCCAGCCCTGGCCGAATACCTGGTGCGCCAAAGCATCCGGGAAAGGCGCTTCGGCAGATTGGCCTCCCTTGTGGAGCAAAGCTCGACCATGGAGTATCAGCACGGCCGCTTGCAGGCCCGGTACTGGCGGGCGCTGCGGCAGTTTCGCATTGGTCTGTACAGCCAGAACAGCCAGTTGATCGAAGACTCCCTGGCCTTTCTGGAGCGCAGCGAATGCCGCGCCCTGGTCCCGGAAGTGCCCACAGTGGCGCAGATACTCACCTGCGCCTTTGATCCCGCGTGGTTTGCCGCCATGCCGGTCTTTTTGCAGTTTCTCCTGCTCAACCACCTGCTGCAGGAAGGCATTGCCAATCTGCATTCCTCTCCAGCCATAGAACAGTATCTGCAGGAAGAAGTGCCGCGTCGCCTGGCCGAGACCGAGCAGATTCCCTTTCTCCGGCTCTTGACAACCCTCTACATCATGCAGGGCAAGATTCACGAGTTGGAGCAGCTGGTGCAGGACAAGGGCCAAATCTTTTCCGGAACAGGGCTGGCTGGAACTGTGGCCTTTCTGCACGGTCAGATCAGTGAGGCACAGAGGCTCTTCCAGCAGGATCTGGAGGTTCTGGCCAGACTGCTCAAGACAGACAGACCCAGTTTTCTGGGATTGCCGGGATTTTTCTGCGTGGTCTGCCTGCTGCGTGCAGGGGACAGAAGCAGTCTGGAAGCAGCCCGGAACATGCTGGAAACCATGCAGGCCCGGGTCGGCGAAGAAGGCCCGGACTCCCTGCCGCTTCGCTGTCTGGCTGTTTTTGCGGCGCATCTTTTGGGCGAAGAGGCGGATATGCTGGCACTCTCTTCAACCTTGACTGCGGAAGAGCGCCAGACCTCTCTGGCCCTGGCCCTGATCGTATTTTACTGGCTGGGCGTGGAGCTTGCGCCCGAATTTCTCGGACGGTTGCAAGAGATTGCCGGGCAGGCAGAAGCATCCGGCTTTTGCTGGCTGGCCCGTGAGGTGCAGGCCCTTTTGGCTGCACTGGAACCTGCTGCTGGCGCAGCTGAAGACAGCCTGTCAGGGCAGGTTCTGTGCCGCCTGTTCAAGCCGGATGCGGGCTGGCGGCACAGCCTGTCCGAACTGATTGCCGCAGTCCACGCGGTGCGCCAGTCTGACGCCACGCAAAGGTTGTGCTGGTTTCTCAACTACGAGGACGGCGTCTTTTCCCTTGTGCCCAAGGAGCAGCGCCGGAACAACCAGGGGAACTGGAGCGCGGGCCGGACCCTGTCTCTGACCCGATTGGCGACCCTGAACCAGCCCTGGATCACCGGGCAGGATCAGGCCCTGTGCGCGGCGCTCCTGCCCGCTGCAGGCGAGAAAGAAGCAGAGGGCAGCCCGGATCAGCAAAGGCTCCTGCCTGCCCTGGTTGGTCATCCCCTGCTCTTCCTGCAGGAGTCGCCCAAGGTTCCGGTTGAGGTAGTGGCAGCAGAGCCGGAACTGATGGTGGAACGCCATGACGAGGCCCTGTTCCTGCACTTTTCGCCGCCAGTGGGCGAACAGGAGTACAGTGTCTGGCAGGAGACCGCAACCCGCTTCAAGGTGGTCCGCATTCAGGAGGAACACCGCCGGGTTGCAGCCATAACCGGGCCGGATGGCCTGCTGGTGCCGCAGTCTGCCAGCGCTGATCTGCTGGCAACCATTGGCAGGCTCACCGGTTTCATGACCGTGCATTCAGCCATTGACATGCCGGGAACCGACACAGAAGTGAGCGAGGTACAGGGTGATTCAACGCCGCATGTGCAGATCGTGCCCCTGGGCGCTGGTTTTCGCGTGGACATCTTTGTGCGCCCCTTTGGCCGCAAAGGCCCCTACCTCAAGCCCGGCGCAGGCACAGCCAACCTGATTGCCGATATTGAGGGCAAGCGCCTCAAGGCCCGGCGTGATCTCAAACAGGAACTCCTGCGGGCCAGGGAGGTGGAGGAAAGCTGCCCCATGCTGGATCTGGCAACAGACATGGAAACCGGGGCGCGCCGGGAGTGGCATCTTTCCGCGCCAGACGAGTGCCTGCAGGTGCTTGTGGAACTGAACGCCATCCGCGATCGGGTGATTCTGGAATGGCCGGAAGGCGAGAAACTCTCCATCCGCAGCCGACTCAACACAGGCCAGCTCAACCTGAACATCCGCACCCTGCGGCAGGACTGGTTCGCCCTGTCCGGGACCATGCAGGTCGACGACGGCGAGGTGATTGAACTCCGCTTTTTGCTGGAGCAGGCGCGGCTGTCCAAGAGCCGCTTTATTCCTTTGGGCGACGGCCAGTTTCTGGCCCTGACCCAGGAGTTCCGCAACCGCTTGGACGAGCTGCTCCATTACGGCAATATGGACGGGTGTCGGGAGGGTATCCGCGTTCACTCTCTGGCTGCCTTGGCCCTGGACAGACTCTGTGACACCACTGCCAGTACCACGACAGATGAGGAGTGGCAGCGGCGCAAACAGGCCATGCAGGATCTGGAGCACTTTCAGCCTGAAGTGCCCAGCACGCTCAAGGCCGAGCTGCGCGACTACCAGAAGGATGGCTTTGTCTGGATGAGCCGCATGGCTGCTCTGGGTTTTGGCGCCTGTCTGGCAGACGACATGGGTCTGGGCAAGACCTTGCAGTCTTTGGCGCTCATCCTTTCCCGCGCCCAGGACGGACCGACCCTGGTTGTGGCGCCGACCAGCGTGTGCATGAACTGGCAGGTTGAAACCCGCCGCTTTGCCCCTACCCTGAACATCCGCCTGCTGGCTGATCTGCCCCGGGACGCGACAGAGTTCCATTTTGCACCCTTTGACCTGGTGATCGCCAGCTACACGCTCTTGCAGCAGGAACAGGACTTGCTGGCTCCGGTGCGCTGGCAGACCATTGTGCTGGACGAGGCGCAGGCCATCAAGAATTCCGCCACCAAGCGCTCCCAGGCAGCCATGCAGCTCAACGGGGCTTTTCGCCTGATTACTACAGGCACACCGATTGAGAACCATCTGGGTGAGTTGTGGAACCTTTTTACCTTCATCAATCCAGGGCTTCTGGGCAGTTTCAAGCAGTTCAACCGCCGCTTTGGCGTACCCATTGAAAAGCGCTGTGACCGTGAGGCCCGCAAGCTCTTGAAAAAGCTGATCCGGCCCTTCATGCTCCGCCGCATCAAGGCAGACGTGCTGGATGAACTGCCGCCCAGAACCGAGGTGACGCTCCGGGTGGAACTGTCGCAGGAGGAGCGCAACCTGTATGAGGCGCTCCGTCAGCAGGCGCTGGAGCATATTGAAAGCGATCCTGACCATTCAGTGCGCCAGATCCGGATTCTGGCCGAGATCATGCGTTTGCGTCGGGCCTGCTGTCACCCAAGGCTTGTGGATGAAAGTTCGGCGATCAGCTCCAGCAAGGAGCAGCTCTTCGCGGAGTTGGTGGATGATTTGCGAGGCAGTGGTCACAAGGCTTTGGTGTTCAGCCAGTTCACCGGCCATCTGACCCTGCTCCGCAAACATCTGGATGCCCGGAAGATCCCCTACTGCTATCTGGACGGGTCCACTGCCGCAGCCCAGCGCCGCAACCAGGTTGACCTTTTCCAGTCCGGCGCGGCAGAACTGTTTTTGATCAGCCTCAAGGCCGGAGGTCTGGGTCTGAACCTGACTGCCGCTGACTATGTGATCCACATGGATCCCTGGTGGAATCCGGCAGTGGAGGATCAGGCCGCAGACCGTGCCCACCGTATCGGCCAGACCCGCCCGGTCACGGTCTATCGCCTGATGACTGTGGGCACGATTGAGGAAAAGATCGTGCAGCTGCACCACAAGAAGCGCGATCTGGCCAACTCGCTTCTGGAAGGCACGGATGTCAGCGCCCGCATTGGCGTGGAAGAGCTTTTGGAACTCATTCGGGGAGAGTGAAGAGGCGGCAGGCCGCTCACCTTGTTTTCAAAGCAGTTCGGTTTCG
>CAMNHX010000223.1 GCA_946539945.1 uncultured Desulfobulbus sp.
GTTTTGCGCGAGATCAAGCGCCTGACGCCGCTCTGTGAGGTCCTGATGCTCGCCGGTCAGGCCAGCGTGGAATCAGGCATAGAGAGCCTCAAATACGGCGCTTTTGACTATCTGGTGAAGCCTTTGGACAGCCGTGTCCTGTTGGAACGTCTGGATGCGGCCTTTGCCCACCGGCAGAACCGGCAAAGAAAAATAGCAGCACAGCAACAAGGGATGGGCCAGACCGACGGCGGTCTGGTCTGAAATCACACGTCACTGAAAGAGGAGTGTATCATGCAGTTTTTCCGGGATCTGTACAGGATCATGGTGACTGGCGCGGAGTATCAGGCGCGCTGGGAACTGAAAATGTCAACCAACATTCTGAAAAGCCGCAAGCGGCTGGCTGTACTGGGGCTTTTGCTCTTGCCTGTTCTGGTCGGCTGCACCTGGCTCTTCGCGGCAGACGGCGAGCTGCCCTCCTTTCTGGGAGGCAAGAACGCCTATGGCCCTTCCCACTACACCCACCTGATCTTTGGTGCATCCATTGTGGTTGGTCTCTGCGCCGGTCTGATCAGCGGCTGCATCGGCGCGGGCGGTGGCTTCATCATTGCCCCGGCCCTGATGAGCGCAGGCGTGAAGGGCATTCTGGCGGTCGGCACAGATCTCTTCCACATCTTTGCCAAGGGCATCATGGGTTCAGTTTTGCACAGCAAGATGGGGCACGTCTCTGTCAAGCTGGCCTTCACCTTCCTGATTGGCGCACTCTTGGGTTCCTACACCGGCGGCACGCTGAACCGGGCGCTCTACTCCAAGAATCCGGTCTTGAGTGACACCTTCATCACCTGCGTGTATGTCATCATTCTGGGCTTTCTGGCCTTCTTCGCCCTGTCTGACTGGCTCAAGGCCCGGAACAAGAAGGCAGTAAAAGAAGAGGGCGCCAAGCACTACGCCGAAGAGATCCCGCCCATGGGCAAGAAACTCCAGGCCCTGAACCTGCCGCCCATGATCACCTTTGACGAGAATATCACCCCTGGCGGTCGTCGCATTTCCTGGATCTTCCTGGTTGTCAGCGGCTTTATCGTGGGTGTGGCCGCAGGCATCATGGGCGTGGGCGGCGGTTTTCTGACCTTCCCCATGTTTGTGTACGGTCTGGGCGTTTCCTCTGCCACCACAGTGGGCACAGACATTTTCCAGATCATGTTCACCGCTGGCTACAACTCCATTTTCCAGTACGGCATTTACGGCTTTGTGTTCTACACCCTGGCTATGGGTATGCTGCTCGGTTCCCTGATCGGCATCCAGATAGGTTCGTTGGTCACCAAGGTTGTGCCTGGCATGACCATCCGTGGCTTCTTTGCCCTGACTGTGACCGCCGGTTTCATCAACCGGCTTTGCGCCCTGCCTGCCAAGCTCGCCAGTATGGGCGCGCTGAACATGCCCCAGGGCCTGACCAAGACCATTGACCTGGTGGGCACCTTTGTCTTCTTTGCGATTATCATCGCCTTTGCCGTCTGGGTGTTCTACTGCTTTTTCACCAACTTCAAACAGCTTAAAGGCGAGGAGGCCCACTGATGTTGACCCCTGCACAGTACAAGATGAGAGCCATTGCGCTGCTCACCAGCTTTGTGGTTGTTCTGTTCCTGATTTTCCTGCCCCTGTATCCTGATCTGAAGCCGGGCAGCCGGACCGATGGCCTGACCTTTATGGACAACTTCTTCAACTCGCTGTCCAAGTACTCTTCAGACTTCATCCAGGAGCAAAAGGACAGGGCAGGCAAGGCCAACGGCACAGCAGTGAACGCGACCCTGACCTTCAAGGACTACAAGGATCCCAAGGACAAGGGCAAGACCTTGGCTCCAGCATCCGGTCTGGCCCAGCAGGCGATGCAGGTCTTGAACAAAAACGGCTTTGCGGCCAATGCAGACGGTGCGAACCTCACGGTCAAGGGTGATCTGGGCAAGCTCTTGAACGCTGCTGTAAACGACGCCGAGCTGATGTACAAGAACGACGGTGCAGCCCTGACTGGCAAGTATCAGGGCATGAGCGAGCGGGCCGCGATCTATGCCTGGCACAACACGGTCAGCGGCCTGACTGCGCACTTCAAGAAGGCCGGCCAGATTGACACCTCCAACTTGGCCCTGGGCGTTGCCAGCAAGGCGCTGGAACCGGCGTACAACTACTATCAGGTTGAGGCAAAGTCCCGTATCAAGTACCTGCTCCCGCTGCTTTTGGCCCTGGGTTTTTACGTACTCTATACCTGCTGGTACGGCTTTGGCATTCTCTATATGTTTGAGGCCATGGGCGTGAAACTGAATCACTGATTCTGGAACTCTGAACAGGAAAAAGGGAAAAAAAGACAAGAGGGAAGCCGGTGTCTATGTGTACGGACACCGGCTTCCCTCTTTGTCTTTCCCGCGCCAAACAGGAAAACCCGCTGTTTCCCCTGCGAACCATCTTGAAAAAAAGGATGTGTCCAGTATATAGAACTCATCTTTTTTCTTGTAACCGTGACCAACCCATGAAACGCGCTATTCCGATCTTGCTGCTGACCCTGTGTTTGAGTTCCTGCGCCTCCTCCACGCCAGTGCGGCATCTGGCCTCTGACGCGGCCCTCATCCAGCCTGGCCAGACCACGCTTGCCGAACTGCACCAGTATCTGGGAGAACCCAAAGGATCGCGTGAAGTCTCGCCCGGCGTAAAAGAGTACGTCTATTCGGAAGACATTGTGAGCTTCTGGGGCAAAATGCCGGTGGTGGGCAAGATGGTTGATCCCGGTGGCTACGAGATGCTGATCGTCACGGTCAAGGATGAGGTGGTGCAAAACGCTGTGTTCCGCAACTTCAGCGAGAAAAACCAGAAATGGGTCAAGGACTATAACTGGGAAGAAGAATAGGTGTTTTCGTCATCTGTCTTTGCCAACAAACGTGAACGGATGATCCGCGAGCTGCAGGTCTGCGGCATCCAAGACAGCCGGACGCTTGCCGCCATGCGGGAAACGCCTCGGCATCTGTTTGTGGAAGAAGCCATGCAGGATCTGGCCTACAGCGACGCACCCCTGCCCATTGGCGGCGGCCAGACCATTTCCCAGCCTTACATCGTTGCCCTGATGACCGAAACCCTGGCACTGCGCGGCCCGGAAAAGGTGCTGGAAATCGGCACTGGGTCCGGCTACCAGACAGTCATCCTCTCGCATCTCTGCGCCCGGGTCTGCACTGTGGAACGGGTGGAGCTGCTCCTGAACCGCGCCCGCCGTCTCTTTGATCAGCTGCGCTGTCACAACATCAGTTCCCGTTTGGGCGACGGAACCACGGGCTGGCCAGCGGCAGCACCCTTTGACCGCATCATCGTGACCGCTGCCGGGCCAGAGGTGCCGGAGCCGCTTTTGCAGCAACTGGCTGATCCGGGTCTGTTGATCATGCCTGTGGGCGACCGGTCCCGGCAGGTTCTGGCTGTGGTGGAGCGGGTAGAGGGCGAATTTCTGGCCCGTGAGCTGGCTCCGGTGCGCTTTGTCGACCTGATCGGCGTACACGGCTGGAACGAGGCAGACTGAACTTTGCCTGGCCGGATGTTTTTTTTGTTTTTTTGAGGCGGGGCGAGTTGTCCCGATATGCAATGGCCTATCTCAACAGTGACGCATTGCTTGATCTTTTGGTGCAGGACGGCCTGTTGAGTCCCCGCCAGCGGCAATTTCTCGAAGAAAACCGGGAGCGTCAGGCGCAAAAACTCCTGCGCCAGTTCGGCGGTCGCCGCGCTGACGACGCTATCCGGCGGCACAAGGGCTTTCCTGATCTGGTGGACATCATCCTTTCTCTCGGTATGCAGACACCGGGAACCACGCCGCATCCCATCACTGAAGAGATGATCCTGCGGGCAGTCAGCCGCAAGCTGGACATTCCCTTCAAGCAGCTTGACCCGCTCAAGCTGGACATGGACATCATCACCCGCTACATCCCCAAAAACTTTGCGGTCCGCCATTTGCTGCTGCCCTTTGAGGTGCAGGACGGTGTTTTGCACGTTGCCACCTATTTCCCGGCCACC
>CAMNHX010000224.1 GCA_946539945.1 uncultured Desulfobulbus sp.
CACTTTTTAGACTTTTACCGTGCTATCGCACTGAAAAGTCATGCTGAACGAAGCAATTTTTCAGTGCGAAGTATGGTAAAAGTATTTCAGCGAAGCGGTAAAAGTCAATCTCCTGCTACCTTCCCGGTATTCTCCATGACTGCTTTCACCGCTTCGCTGGAAAGCCTTCAGTGCTTCGCACTTCAAAATGACTTTCCAGCGAATCGGGAAAGTCGTAAAAAGACAAAGTGGAAATGCTCTAATGCTGAAGCTGTTGGCTAAATCCTGGGGTTTTAACCCTCCCAAACGGAGACAATAAAGTATCAATCAATATCCAGCGATTAGATTCACGGTGCGCCAGACTGCCGTCCGGACCAGAAAATCCGTTGACAGGTCGGCAACTCTTTGGGTACATTCCACCCCCTTTACCAGTTGCGGCCTGTCCACTTTCTCCAGACGCAGGCTGTGCCTGCACTGCGGAAAACCCATCTCCGGGAAGTCGGCAGCCGCTTTCCCTTTTCAAGCATTCCAAGGATTACCACCATGAGCAAAGGCAAAGGAACCTTTCAGCCCGGTCTTACTTCCCGCTCCCGCACCCACGGTTTCCTGGTTCGTATGCGCACCCGTTCAGGGCGTGCCATCATCAGAAGAAGAAGAGCCAAGGGGCGCAAACAACTTGCGCCGTGATGCTGTGCCCGGCCTTTTCCGATTTTCCTGCGGGATGCGCCTGCACCTGAATCGCGAATTCCAGCGCGTGTACAGGCAGGGCAAAAGACGGCAGGGACAGGGCTTTACCCTGATCTTCGCGCCGAACCACAGCGGGGATACAGCAGAGGGGGCCTGTCGGAGATTGGGGATCAGCGTGCGCCGAAAGGTGGGCAGCGCTGTGCGGCGCAACCGCATCAAACGGCTGTTCCGGGAGTTTTTCCGCCTGCATCAGGAGCGCTTCCCCAAGGCAAGCGACATTGTGATTGCCGTGCAACCCGGTTTTGTCTGCGACAGCCTGGCAGCGCTGGAACAGGAGCTGAACGCCGTGCTGCTTCAGGATCATGCCGCATGAACCTGACCCGACCTGAAAAAGAAACCCGGATAGCTGGCTCAAGCGCCTTGCTGTCCGTCTTGTGGCTCTTGCCCCGGCGCATTGCCATTTTTCTGATCCGTTGCTACAAACGGTTCATTTCTCCGCTTTTGCCGCCTGTCTGCCGTTTTACCCCAAGCTGTTCCGAATACGCCATGCAGGCCTATGCCAAATACGGCCTGTGCAAGGGCACACTCCTGACCGTCTGGCGGCTGCTCCGCTGTAACCCCTTCTGCCGGGGCGGTCATGATCCAGTGCCCTGAAGGTCTTTCCATCCATTTTCACTCCGGCCAGTCCGCTGCGCCGGATTTCCAGGTATGCACATGGATTTCAACAGGCTTCTGCTGGCCATAGCCATTTCCCTCGCCATTATGCTGGGTTTCCAGTATCTCTTTCCTCCACCCCAAGCTGTCCAAGCGCCCCCGGAGACCCAACCTGCCCAGAGCGAACAGGCAGAGCCAGAAACTCCTGGCGTGGGGACCGCCGCAACCCCGCCCCCTGTGGCTGTGGATCCCGATGCGAGGGACATCACTGTGGACACGCCCCTCTATACCGCCATCCTTTCTGAACAGGGCGGGGCCATCAAGAGCTTTCTCCTCAAACAGTACCGCAAGGGCATCAAAAAGGACTCTGGCCTCATGGAACTGGCGCCCTCGGAAAACCCGGCTGACCGGCCCCTGCTCTTCTCTCCGGACGGCGGAGCCTTGACCACGCTCCCCCGCTACACCGCAGAAGGTGCAACCCGCCTGCAGATGGAGCAGGGTTCTGGTGAATTGAAGATGACCGCCCTTCTGCCCAACGGACTCAAGATCGTGCGCACCATGCGCTTCTCCGCAGACAGCTACCTGATCCCGGTCAGCTACACGCTCACCAATACCAGCGACCAGCCTGTACCGGTCACGCCTGGTCTGATCTGGAACAGCCGCCCCTTTCCCCATGTCAATTCGCCCAACTCCTACCTCTTTGCCGGACCAACCGCCTACATGGACAAGGAACTGGTGGAAGTGAAGGAAAAGGAGATGCGCAAGGGGCCTGTCGTGCGGACAGGAGATTTGAGTTGGGCAGGCTACAGTGACAGTTATTTTTTGGCCGCAGTCATGCCAGAGAATGCGGGGATGCAAGCCCTGTCCGTGCAAGATACGGGAGACGGCAGCAGTCGCAGCCTGCTGGTCGGGTCCAGAAAAGACCTGCAGCCTGAAGCTAGCCTTACCTGCGACTATACCCTCTACCTGGGGCCGAAGAAACTCACCATGCTGCAAGAGGCTGGACACGATCTCTCCCATGCCGTGGACTACGGCTGGCTGACGATTATTGCCCGCCCCATGCTCTGGCTCTTGAACGTGTTTTACTTTTTCACCCGCAACTACGGTGTGGCCATCATTCTTCTGACCATACTCATCAAACTGGCCTTCTGGCCTATTACCCAGAAGGGTATGCAGTCCATGAAGAATATGCAGAAACTGCAACCCAAGATGGTGAAGCTACGGGAGAAATTCAAGGACGACCCGGCAGCCATGAACCGGGAGATCATGAATCTGTACAGGACCTACAAGGTTAACCCCATGGGCGGCTGTTTGCCCTTGCTGCTTCAGATTCCCTTTTTCTTCGCTCTCTACCGCGTCCTGATGCAGGCCATTGAACTCCGGCACGCGCCCTTCATGCTGTGGATCAATGACCTGTCCATGCCAGACCGGCTCTGGATAGGCTTTGATATTCCCTGGCTGCACGGTTTGCCGATACTCACGGTACTCATGGGCGCGTCCATGTACATTCAGCAGAAAATGACGCCAACCCCCGCCGCTGATCCAACCCAAGTCAAGATCATGCAGTGGCTGCCCATCATTTTCACGTTCATGTTTCTCAACTTTGCTTCAGGTCTTGTCCTGTACTGGTTTGTCAATAACCTGCTTTCCATGTTGCAGCAGCATCTGATCAATCGCAGTACCAAGACTTGAATTGAGGACAAGGATTTGAACCGCTATGACCAAGGGAAAAGATTTTTATGGCAGTGAAATTGCAGAGATCATTGAGCAGGCCTGCCGGGATCTGGGACATCCGCAGGAAGAGCTTGACATTGAGGTGTTGGAAACCGGTTCTGCCGGGATCTTTGGTCTTTGCAAAAAAAAAGCGCACATTCGCGTTCAGGTAAAAAAAGGCGTACCAGACTCCGCAACGCTGACGCACGCAGTAGAAACCGCCGTCCCGCCTGCGGGTGAAGTGCCTGGCAAGCGGCAGAATGCGGGCCGTTCATCCCGGAAAGCGGGTAAAAAGCCTGCGGAAAAACAGCAGGAAAGCGGGCCAGTTTCTCCGCTCCTGGCGGAAGAGTGCGGAGCGGGTGGCGAAAACCTGGAGGCGACCAGTGCGCCATCCCCGGAATGTCTGCTCTTTATTGAAGAGCGTTTGAACCGGATACTGGAGCTGATGGGTCTGAAATCCAGCGTGCAGGTGAGTTTTGCCAGCAGCACGATCCTATGCAGCATCACGGGCGAACATGAGAGCTATCTGGCCAGTCAGGACGGCAAAATTCTGGACAACCTGCAATATCTCCTGCGCAAAATGCTGGGTCCCCTGCTGCCAGACCGGGTGATCCTGAGTCTGGATGCGGACGGACACCTGGAACGGCGGCAGGCCCACTTGCAGGACCAGGCCCTGGAACTGGCGGCTCTGGTGCGAGAAAGCGGCAAGACCAAATCGCTTTCCGGGCTGAACCCGGCAGAACGACAGGTCGTGCATCAGGTTTTGCAGCGGGAAAGCGAGGTACGCAGCCGTTCTGTGGGGTCTGGTTTGCTCAAGAAGGTGCTGATCTACAAACCGGGTCACGAATCCGCTGGCAAACGCCGGGGTGAGGTTGGTGTGCAGCAAGACCGGGACTGATACCATTGCAGCCATTGCCACGCCGCCCGGAGTCGGCGGCATTGGCATTGTGCGCGTGTCCGGGCCAGAGGCCCTGCCGC
>CAMNHX010000225.1 GCA_946539945.1 uncultured Desulfobulbus sp.
GGAGGAGGACCCGTGGGACTCCAGAATCTCCGAGACCACGCGCAGGGTGTAGGGGAAGGCGTCGGCCTCGGGCAGGACCGCCTCCACGCCGCGGCGGGCCAAGGTGCCGTGGCCGATGTCGCGGCGGCTGGGCCCGCGCAGGGGCCGCACCTCGCCCACGCAGAAGGGCGGGAAGTTGTAGTGCAGCATGAAGCGCCGGAACACGTCACCACCCAGCCCCTCCACGTGCTGTTCGTCGCGCTCGCTGCCCAAGGTGCTGATGACCAGGGCCTGGGTTTCGCCCCGGGTAAAGAGCGCAGACCCGTGCGCTCGCGGCAAGACCCCCACCTCGCAGGTGATGGGCCGCACCTCGGTGAAACTGCGCCCGTCCACACGGCAGTTCTGATTCACAATCTGGGCGCGCATCCGGGCTTTCAGGTACTCGTCCAGAATTTCCGGGATCTGCCCGGCCTTGTCGCCTGCCTCCTCGACAAGCTGTCCGGCCACTTCCTTGCACACCGCGCTGTACGCGGCAGCACGATCCAGCTTGCCCGGTGTGTTCAAAACCCTTTCCACACCTGCAGCAGCGGCAGCCTCAACCTTGGCCTTCAGGTCCTGATCCTTTTCAGGCGGCGAGACCTCGCGTTTCTTTTTGCCCAGTTCGTCCCGCCACTGTTCCTGGACCGCAATCAGCGGCTGGATGCCCGCATGGGCAAAGAAAATCGCGTCCAGAATCTGATCCTCACTGGCTTCAAGGGCCTTGCCCTCCACCATGACCACTGCAGTCTTGCTGCCTGCCACAACCAGATTGATGGTCGCCTTTTCCTGTTGGGCACGGGTGGGATTCAGCACATATTCGCCGTTGATAAGCCCTACCCGGGCTGCGGCAATGGGACCGCCAAAGGGCACGTCCGAGAGGCAGAGCGCCATGGAAGCGCCGTTCATGGCCAGCACGTCGGGCGCAACCTGCGGGTCTGCGGAAAAGACCGTGGCAATGACCTGGGTTTCCGCACTGTAGCCCTTGGCAAAGAGCGGGCGAAGCGGGCGGTCAATCAGGCGGCAGGTCAGGATCTCGTGCTCGCTGGGACGGCCAATCTCGCGCCTGAAGTAACTGCCCGGAATACGGCCAGCTGCGTACATCTTTTCCTGATATTCAATGGTGAGCGGCAAGAAGCCCGCGTCCTTGTTCTCCTTTTCAGCCACCACTGTGACCAAAACCATGGTTTCTCCGCAGGAAACCACCACCGAGCCGTCGGCTTGCCTGGCCATTTTGCCGGTTTCAAAGGTGATGATCTGGTCTCCTG
Source organism: uncultured Desulfobulbus sp. (assembly GCA_946539945.1). Classification (GTDB taxonomy): domain Bacteria; phylum Desulfobacterota; class Desulfobulbia; order Desulfobulbales; family Desulfobulbaceae; genus Desulfobulbus. Next base: position 1,284 of record CAMNHX010000225.1, read on the forward strand.
CCTGTGCTGTGATACTCTGTTTCATTTTCGTTTCTCCTGACGCCGGTCCTTTCCGGCTTCTCTCGCTCGCCGGACAGCAGTCGCGCTGGCTACCGGAACACTGCAAAGCCACAAAGGAAGAAGGAACAGAACTGTTCCGCCTTGCTTCGTGCCTTTGCGAGGTTGAGGTCCTGCGCTGCGCTGTCGGCATAAAAACAGGCGGAAACGCGATGAGCCGCGCTTCCGCCCCTGATCTGAAATTGACTACTTACGGATACCCAGCTTCTGGATCAGCTCACGGTATTTGGCAATGTCTTTCTTCTGCAAGTAGTTCAAAAGATTGCGCCGCTGACCGACCAGCTTCAAAAGACCGCGCCGGGAATGGTGATCTTTGGCATGGGTCTGGAAATGCTCGGTCAGATACTTAATCCGGTCCGTGATCAGGGCAACCTGCACCTCGCAGGAACCGGTGTCCGTGGCATGGGTCTTGAACTGTTCAATGATCTCCTGTTTTCTCTCTGTTGTCTGCGCCATGGCAGAACCTCCTGTTTTCCTTCTGCTGCCAGTGAAGCCCGCTGTATGCCCTCCGGCCTCCCTGGAGTCTGGATACATGGTCCCTTTGCCCCGGTCCAGAGGGTTGGTGGAACGGAAGGGTCGCAAAAGTGTGTTGCCTTATAACCGCTTTCAAGGTGAACAGGCAAGCGCAAAGCCGCCTGTTTCCCTGCCTGTTCTGGTCCGGGCCAGCGCCTCCTCCACCGGGATGCGGGCTGTCTGCAAGGCAGACTGGACCGCTTCTGTCGGGTCGGCAAAGAGCAGTGCGCCGTCCAGAGCCTCTGTTACCCGGAAGGGGCCGCTGGCTGTGCGCCGGAGCGCAATCAGGTGTGCGCCGCAACCCAGGGACTCGCCCAGGTCTGCGGCCAGGGTCCTGATATAGGTTCCCCGGCTGCACTGGACTGCAATGTCCAGAGTCTGCCTGTCCTGATCATGGTGGAGGGACTCAAGCGCGTAAATGTGGACAGGCCGGGCTGGCTTTTCAATGCACTGTCCTGCCCGGGCATAGCTGTAGAGCGGTTTGCCCTTGTGCTTCAGGGCAGAAAAGGCGGGCGGCTTTTGCATGATTTCGCCCCGGAAGGAGTCCAGTACCCTGCGAATCCTGTCTGCATCCACGCCTGTCACTGGTCGGACGCTGGAAATCTCGCCTTCCGGATCCTGGGTTGTGGTGGTGAGTCCCAGTTGCAGACGGGCCTCGTAGGCTTTGACACCCGTCATAAAGGCATCAATATGCCGGGTTGCCGTGCGGCCCGCGCAAACGAGGAGCAGTCCGGTGGCAAAGGGATCCAGCGTGCCCGCGTGCCCCACTTTTTTGATTTGGAGAAAACGACGCAAGCGCCGCACCACGGCAAAGGAAGAGACACCTGTCGGCTTGTCAATGAGATAGACACCGACTGCTGCGCTCTGAACTTCTGACAGGCTCATTCTTCGGACTGTTGCAACTGGAGACCTGCGATCAGGTGTGGCAGGAGCGCATCCCGGACCGCGTCCATCTCCATGTTCCGGAAGGTGCAGCCGCTGGCGTTTTTGTGGCCGCCGCCGCCAAAGAGCGCGGCAATCCGGGACACATCGCACTGGCCCTTGGCGCGCAGGCTGACTGAAATTTTCCCTGGTTCAATCTCCTTGAGAAAGACCGCAGCCCGCACAGAGTGAATGGCCCGGGGATAGTTGATGAAGTGCTCTACATCTTCAAGGGTGGTGAAGGTGCGGTCGCGCATGGTTCGGCTAACCCGAATGACGGCAATACGGTCGCGCTCAAAGAGTTCCAGGGTGGAGAGCACTTCTCGCAGGAGCCGCAGACGACCCAGGGTGTAGTTGTTGTAGAGCTGGTTGGCCAACCGCGCCGGATTGGCGCCCAGACGCACCAATTCAGCAGCCACGGTAAAGGTATGGCTGCTGGTGGCAGAATAGTGGAAAGACCCGGTGTCTGTGCTCAAAGCCACATAGAGGCACTCCGCTGCCTCGGATGAAATCGTGCCGCCCAGCTTTTTGGCCAGTTCAAAGATCATTTCGCCGGTTGCAGCGCTGTCGCCGAGCACCCAGTTTTCATCGCCAAAGCCAGGATTGCTGTGGTGATGGTCAATCACCACCAAGGGATGCCAGGAGAGGAGTTCTTCCTGGTACTTGCCCAGGCGGCTTGCATCGCCACAGTCCAGGGCAATGAGCGCACCCTCGTCGCCTGCGGCCTTCAGAAAAGACCGCACGGTTTTGATGTCGCTGACCGCCCGGCCTGAACCGGTCATGAAGCGGTAAATCACCGGGATTGGCTCTTCAAAAAAGCAGAGTGTTTCCTTGCCCAAATGATCCAGAATGTCAGCCAGCGCCAGTACAGAACCCACAGCATCGCCGTCCGGATTGTAGTGGGGACAGAGGACAAAACGTTCCTTTTCCTGCAAGGTCTGGACAACACTCTCAAAGGACATGGCAACTATTCCTGTTCCTGACGCTGGTGTTCAAGTGAGCCAAGCAGTTGCTCCACTCGCTCGGCCTCTTCAGCCAGATGGTCGTAATAGGGCAAAAGTTCCGGGGTGTAGCGCAGGTTGATCGCCTTGGCAAGATGGCTGCGGAAAAAGCCCCGGGCCTTCTTCATGCCGTCCATCACGCGGCGACTGTCTGCCGGGTCAGCGGCACGGACATAGACCCGCGCTGACTTGAGATCAGGGCTGGCTTCAACCCGGGTC
>CAMNHX010000226.1 GCA_946539945.1 uncultured Desulfobulbus sp.
TCTTTCAGTGCGAAGCACGGTAAAAGTCTTTCAGTGCGAAGCACGGTAAAAGTATAAAAAGTGAAAATGTAACTGCTCTAATATAATAAGAAACCCGGTACAAACCGGGCTTCAAAAAACAATTACCACTTGAATGCGGAAGGTGGAGATTCAATATATTTTTGGTTATACTCCTCATCATCCATAAGAAGATACCTAACTCCCTCAACAATACTAAGAATACATGTCACAAGAAGAGGTAATATCAAAATACATCCAATGAGAGAAAGCAGAATATATACAATCCCCCATCCCCAACTTCCGTGACAGAATTTATGAACTCCTAAAGAACCAACAAGAATAGCTATAATTCCCATTATTATTCTCTTTTTTTCATCTTCTTTTGATGAGGATCCAGAAGAAGATTTTGAAAGAGAAACTCCACATTTCACACACATAATCTGTTGTGCATTGATTTGTGTTCCACAGTTATAACAGAAATTTTTCTCTTTACGTGGAGGGCAGCCACATTTGGGACACGCTATTGCTTTTTCTGCAACCTGATTGCCACAGTTTGAACAAAACATAAACCCACCTCCTTGAGGTTTATTTGTTACTTCACTTGCCGAGGACACACCAGAAGAGATGGGACCGGGAAAAGTGTTTCCACATTTTGGACAAGATGCACTATTGCCATCCAATTCATTGCCACACTTTGGACAGAACATATTCTCCTCCTTTCCTGATTTTGGGGTTGCCATACTTCTTGCAGATCGCAAGACATAAAAAAGACCATGACCTTATTATAAGGGCATGGCCTATATCACGTCCCCTTGTGATACCGCCAAGCACCTTAATCCAAGACAATGACAAGGCCACGCCCATTGCGGGCGTGGTCCGTCAGAGGCCGACTTGGATAAAGAAATTGGCGGTTCTCAAGGGGTCGACTCTGCGTACACGCAGCTATTCAGTTGTTTGTCGGGCAATCGCCCAAGCCTCTTGGAGAGGCGCGAGTATGCTACACGCTCTTCCGGCTGTATGCAAATGTTTTGCTTTGCCCGGAAGGACTTTCCGGGCACAATCCTCCCTGCTTCAGCGGATGCCGGTTACAGTGTAACCGCTGTCAGTCACTGCCTTGGCAAGGGTCTCGTCAGCAACTCCTTCGGCTGTCACCACAGCGCACTTGCCCTCCAGATCCATCTGCACTTCGGTCACACCGGAAACCGCACGCAGCGCCTGTTCCACCCGCCCCGTGCAGTGACTGCACATCATGCCTTCAATGGTAATGGTCCTTGTCATGTCTGTTCTCTCTGTTGTGTTGTTTTCAGAGGCAAGCGCATCCGGGCCTGTCCCGGTGTCGCCCTGCTGTTGGGCTTCTGCCTCGTCCTCGTCTCTCCTGTCTGTTCCCTGCCTGTGCGGCGCAAAGTAGCGCAAACGGAGCGCATTCGTCACCACACCCAGGGAACTCAAACTCATGGCGCCTGCGGCAATGGCCGGACTCAAGGTCAAATGCCCAGACCGTAAAACACGCCTGCAGCCACCGGAATGGCCACGCTGTTGTAAAAAAAGGCCCAGAACAGGTTCTGCCTGATGGTGCGCATCACCGCCCGCCCCAGTTGGATGGTCTCAACCACATCCATGAGATCGCTTTTCATCAGAACCACGTTTGCCGACTCAATGGCCACATCCGTACCCGCGCCCAGGGCAATGCCCACGTCTGCGCGAGCCAGCGCAGGCGCATCATTCACGCCGTCGCCCACCATCGCCACCTTGCAGCCCTGCGCCTGCAGCGCTTGAATCTCGCTGTCCTTGTCCTGCGGCAGAACCTCAGCCCGCAGTTCAGGAATGCCTGCTGCCTCCTGCACGGCCCGCGCTGTAACCGCGTTGTCACCAGTCAGCATGACCACCCGCAGTCCCAGGGCCTGCAGTTCAGCCACTGCCTGCGCACTGCTTGCCCGAAGAGGGTCTGCCACTGCCACCAGCCCCAGAAGCGCCGCATCCCGCACAAAATACAGCACGGTCTTGCCCTGCCCGGAAAACTGCTCGGACTGCGCCTGCATGGACGCATCCAGAACCACGCCGCGCTCTGCCAAGGCCCTGGCATTGCCCGCAAACAGCGCCTGTCCCTTGCACTGCCCGGAAATGCCTGCACCGGGCTGCTGCTCAAAGTCTTCCACAGGCAGCAGCTCAAGGCCGCGTGCTGCAGCAGCCGCCACAATGGCCCGCCCCAGCGGATGACCGGAGAGCTTTTCCAGAGAGGCAGCCAGCCGGAGCAGCTCGTTTTCATCCACACCCACAGGCAGGAGGTCTGTCACCTGGGGATGGCCTTCTGTGACTGTGCCGGTCTTGTCCAGAACCACGGTGTCCACCAGATGCGCGGTCTCAATGGCTTCCGCAGACTTGAACAGGATGCCGCTGACCGCGCCCCGGCCCGTGCCAGCCATGATGGCAGTCGGAGTAGCCAAACCCAGGGCACAGGGACAGGAGATAACCAGCACCGAAATGCCAATGGCCAGGGCAAAGGCTGCACCGTATCCCAAGACCAGCCAGACCACTGTCGCCAAAAGCGCAATACCTATCACCACCGGCACAAACACACCGCTGATCCGGTCTGCCAGACGACCAATGGGCGCTTTGGAGGCTGTGGCCTCGTCAACCAGCCGCACAATCTGCGCCAGGGTGGTGTCATCGCCCACGCGCAAGGCCCGCATCACAATATGGCCTGCGGTGTTGATGGTCGCGCCAGTGACGCGATCACCTGGATTTTTGGGAACCGGGATGCTTTCACCAGTCAGGGCAGACTGGTCAACCGCAGCACTGCCAGAGACCACCTCACCGTCCACTGGAATGCGCTCTCCTGCCCGGACCACCAAAAGATCGCCCACCTGTACTGCAGCCAGCGGAACCACGCTTTCCTGACCGTCCTTGGTCAGGGTTGCGGTTTCCGGGGCCAGTTGGATCAGCCGGGCAATGGCTTCTGAAGTCCGGCCCTTGGCCCGGGCCTCAAAGAACTTGCCCAAGGTGATGAGGGTCAGGATCATGGCTGCTGAATCAAAGTACAGCGATTTGGCGGCAAGCAGGGCATTCACCGGATCGCCTGCGCCCATTGCCAGGGTGATACGGTAGAACATGGCCAGACTGAACAGCAGTGCCGCGCCCGAACCAAGGGCAATCAGGGAGTCCATGTTGGGGGCCAGCGCAAACAGGGCCTTCAGGCCGTTGCGGTAGAATTTGAAATTGATGCAGACCACGGGCAGAGTCAACAGGAGCTGGGTCAGGGCAAAGGCTGCCGCATAGCGGGGCGAAAGCCGGAACAGCCCGAACATGGGACCTGTAGCCAGAACCAGAAGCGGCAGGGCAAAGGCCACAGACACCCAAAGCCGGGTTTTCATGGTGGCGAGTTCCTGGGCCACAGGATCAGGCGCGGCAGGGCTGGCGCTCCCCGGCTGATCGTGCAGGCTGGCGCCATAACCAGCCTTTTCCACAGCAGCCACAATGTCTGTTGCGGTCAGGGCAGTGTCGTCAAAGCTGGCGCTCATGCTGTTTTTCAGCAGGTTGACGCTGGCCTCGGTCACTCCGGGCAGGCTGGAAACCGCCTTTTCCACCCGGGCCGAGCAGGCGGCACAACTCATGCCGGTAATGTCAAAACGAAGCGTTTGCATGGTGTTTTCTGGGAAAAGCAAAGAGCTTGAAAAGGTATCTTGAAAGAGCGTCCTGTGTCGGCGCACAGTGTACAGGCTTTAGCCGGTAGAGGAGCAAGGAATTTTGATATTGCAGTTCTGCGAAGGGTTACAACTGTTTTCATGATTTCTTTCCAAATCTATGCAAATCTCTCCAAAATGATGAGGTTTTCGGGGCAGCCCGTGCGACTTGACAGTGTCGCCCATTTTGGAATATCTTGTTTTTGGCGGTGAGTTCCACCGTGTCAGCCTGTGGAGCGGTCGTGAGAGCCTTTGGGAATATGGGGTTGGTTCGCCACTGTAAAATTCCCCACTCTGGGGAATGTTCCA
>CAMNHX010000227.1 GCA_946539945.1 uncultured Desulfobulbus sp.
AATTGACAGAACCACCCACCAAGGCGGAATATGGATGTTTTGCAAGGTTCCCTTATGAAGCGTCCTTTATATCATTCTATTCTGGAGATTGGGAACACTCCTGCACGGGCCACTGTTTCGCCGCGATCCTGGCTGTTTTTCCCGCACTCTGTGCGCTTCATCCTGTCTTTGATCACATCAGTTGCGCATCTGCGACCATTGACCGGTACGCTCGTCATAGGCAAAGCGCAGCGCTATCTTGGAGGCTCGCCCACCACCGCTGCTGTTCAAACAGCTCAACTCATAAATCATCCTTGAGCCGTCCTTACGGACAAAAACAGCCTTGGGTGAAGACACGTCGCAGTCCTTTTTACTGAGGTAGGAGCCACTCCGCCTTTCCAGATCCTTGATCCGGTCCTGTTCACTTGCCGTTTTCTGATGTCTGGACATCTGACCACCAATCTCGCGTTTGAGCCGGGCCACTTCCCCATTTGCCGCGTAACGGCTGTTGTTCAGCAGGGCAAGCGCTTCCTGCTCCAGATTGGCAGCCTTGCCCTGCTTGCCCTGGCTGGCCGCACTGGCCGCTTCCCGGCGGAGCAGATGTACACGTGCCAGATCCCGTCTCAAGGCCACCTGCACAGCATACTCCTGCAAACTCTGGCGCACCTCGGATGAGCTGCCTTCCACCAGACGGAGTGCCTTCTGATACAGTTTGTCGGCCTTCTTCCAGTCCTTCTGCTCATAGGCCTGTTTTGCTTCGACCAGGACTTCCAGCATCTGCACCTGCACCTTGAGGGACTCCAGCAGAATCTTGTCGTGTTCGGAAGCCTGCGTAAGCGAGGAGGCCAGTTTCTCGGCTTGGTTCAGGTAGGTTTTGGCAGCATCCGGTCTGTTCCGGTCCAGAGCGTTAAAGGCCTGCTCCACGGTCTGCCGGACCTTCAGGCCGATACGGGCCTGCTGCACGACTTCTTCGAAATCCCGAGCCAGTTCGCTATTTTCCTGCAGGCGAGCCGTTGCCTTCCGGTAGTAGTCTTCCGCATAGTCCCATCTGTTTTTCTGCTCTTCCTGATCAGCCTGTTGCAGAAGGTGTCTTACTTCCATCTTGCCAAGCTGGGATTGCAGGCGTTTTTCCTCTTCAGGCAAGGCCTGTCCAATAAGCTCCCGTAGAGCCTGGGCGTAGGTGCGCGCCGCTTCACCGTACAGACCTTGCTGCTCCTGCTCTGCAGCTTCCTTTTCCAGTCTGGCCATTTCCTCCAAAGCGTTGGCTAGAGTGCCGACAACATACTTGCCCTTGTACTTGACGTGCCCCTTGGCCCCTGACACCAGAGTCGGATCGGTCAGCATATCTTCAATCTGTGTGTTCAACGCACCTTTTTTGAAAAAGAGCAAATGCAGATCGCCAAGATTCTTTTGCACCCTTTCCAAGGTCTCCTTGGCTGCCGCATACTGTTTGATGTCATTGGCTGCCTGCGCTTCGCGAATGCCGCGTTGCACCCGATCCAGCACGGACAGCTCGTTCAGGGTGACAGTGAAGAGCCAAAACACCAGTGCGCCTGCCAGTACACCTGCAATGATACGCTTGACCGGAAAATCTTCAGGCAGCCAGGCCATTGTTGGCGGAGGAGGCGGCACGGTTTCGGCTGTGGGACTGTCCGGCTGCCCGGTCTGCTGGGAATGCGCAGCATGGTCCCGTTCGGCCAGCGCATCAGCCAGGGAATCTGTAATAAAAGAAGAGTTCTGCAGACGCTGCACCAGTGCCTTGGCATCAGGATGATCAGGTATCAGCTCCAGAATGGCTGAAGCATACTCCATGGCCTTGCGGTAGTCTTTGGCCTCTTCCTGCTCTTTGGCCATGGAAAAGAGCTTTTTGGTTTCCTGCTGGGCATTTTCAACCCGTTCCCTGGCCTCATCCCGTTCAGGAAACCACAGGCCCGCAGGCAAGTCTTTCAGGCGCTTGCTTAACAGGTAGAGCTGGTTCTGCTCCAGAAGCATCCTGATTTCCTGAATCTGGTCCTGATACTGCATCGGATCCTCTTCAGGAATCTCCTCCTCCATGTTGACGGCAGGGTTAAAGTCGTCATCCTCCAGCATCCCCAAAAGACTTTCCTGCTCCTTGTTACTCTTGGCCAGAGAGTCCAGAGGCAGCTCTTTTTTATGCTCCTCGTACCACTCAATGGCTCCGGCATTGACAGGCTTGGCTATCTTGTAGAGGCGACCGGTCAGCAAATCAACGAGGTGCAGGATCAGCTCCGTCAGGCTGGGATGTTTGGCCCATGCTTCAGCCACGGAAAAGCAGTCATCATCCTCATCCAGCGCTGGATGGTACAGCGGAGTCAAGGCTTCAACTTGGGGTGCGACCTTTGGGTAGCCGGGCAGCAGCGTGATCTGGATACGGTGATTTCGCCCTACCGCGATGCCGTCTTCATCGGGGGTATAGGCCCGCATATTGAATTCGACTTCATATTTGCGGGGGGGTTCGCCCTGGACTCCAGCCAGCTTGACGTTGCCGTACTGTTTGAGAAATTCGGCAAGCTTGTCGCGCTCCGAAACGAGAAAACCGTTCTCTGTATCGATTTGGGGGGCATTGGCCATGATTGCAATCCAGTCAGAATTTAACAGAAAGTGCGCATCCGTCGACGCGGCTCGTCCGGGAAGCCGGTGGCCTGTCGTCTGCATTTTCGCGTCGTGGGGCAAAGAGGGACAGGAAGCTGAAAACACTGCCCCGATTTTATCCAAATTCCAGGGCAAAGGGAAAAAAAATCTGCATGGTCCCCCGCAAGCCCGGCTGCATTAGAGCGGTTCCGCTTTGTCTTTTTACTGTCATTCTGAAGCGCGAAGCGCTGAAGAATCTTATGGAGAATAGCGAGAAAGCGGCAGGAGATGCTTCGCTTCGCTCAGCATGACATAAAAAATGAAAACGGAAACGCTCTAGAGCGTTTCCGCTTTGTCTTTTTACTACTTTCACCGCTTCGCTGGAAAGCCTGAAGCGCTGAAGAATCTCATGGAGAATACCGGGAAGACGGCAGGAGATGGACTTTTGCCGTGCTTCGCACTGAAAAGTCGCTTCGCTCAGCATGACATAAAAAGTGAAAACGGAATTGCTCTAGGATGCGTGTGATTTCCCGGTGCAAGGTCGCAGGTCTGATGGTCTTTGCCTCAAAATCTGGACAGACAAGAAACGGCTCACGCAGAAGCAGAGCAGGATTTGAACCGGGACAAGACGATGTTCAGAAAAGCGGTGTGGCCGCCCAAGGAGAAGCTGGCAAGGGACGGTCTTTGGGGAATACACTGCGCCAAGGGGACTTTTTTGCGCTCATTCAACGCCAGACAGCGCCTCTGCCTCACGGCTGCCGCAGTTTCTTCATCTCCTGATAGGGCAGGAGTTCATAGCCACAACGCCGGTACAGACGGGCTGCCTTGGTGTTTTCTGCCTCAACTTCCAGCTTGAAGATGCGGGCTTCCGGGTATCGCTTCTCAATGAAATGGAAAAACGCACTGCCCAGCCCCTGACCACGAAACTCCGGTTTAAGGTACAGGTCCTCAACCCACAGGCAGATGCCGCCATATTCAGTGGAAAAGGATGGGGCCACCATGCCGTAGCCCAACAGGTCCCCCGCCGCCTCAAAGACAAAGCCTTCAAGGTAGGGCGAATCGCTCACGCAGGCTTCCAAGTCGCGCTGGAAAATTTCCGGGGAGCCGTTGGTCAGCACTGCCGGGGAAGCGTAAAAGACCTGCATCATGGCAAACACAGCCTCTGTGTCCTGTTTCTGCAAGGGTCTGATGATGTACTGCATGGCCACACTCCATCGCACTGCTTGCACCCTGAAGACCGGGATGCATTTCTGCACCCGTCTGCAACGGGACCGCTCCCTCGTCGCGCCGGACAACGGGCGGCGAGGGAGAACGCCTCTTTTGCATCACTTAAAAATTGACCAGTTCCACGTCAAAGACTAGCCAGGCGTTGGGTGGAATGACGCCGCCTGCTCCGCGTTCACCGTAGCCCAGG
>CAMNHX010000228.1 GCA_946539945.1 uncultured Desulfobulbus sp.
TGCTGCAATGCCGCCCACATTGCTGACCCAGGCCACGATTTCAAGGCCAAAGCGTTCCTTCAGCCATTTTTCCGCAATCGCGCCCGCTGCTACCCGGCCAATAGTCTCCCGTGCGCTGGCCCGTCCTCCACCGCTGATGGCGCGGATACCATACTTCATCTGATAGGTGTAGTCCGCGTGGGAAGGTCTGGGAATCTGGCGCATATTGCCGTAATCGCCGGGCTTGTGATCCGTGTTGCGCACCAGAAGCAGAATGGGCGTACCCAAGGTCTTGCCCCCATCTGTGCCAGAGAGGATGAGCACCTGATCCGCCTCGTCGCGCTGGGTGGTGATGCGACTCTGGCCTGGACGGCGGCGGTCCAGCAGGGGCTGGATGTCGGCTGCTGTGAGCGCCAGCCCTGCAGGACAACCATCCACCACTGCGCCCACGCCACCACCGTGGGATTCGCCAAAGGTTGTGACCCGGAACAGGTCGCCAAAGCTGCTGGACATATCGTTCTCCATGCGCAAGTGTTTTTCGCGCCGCGCAAGCGCGGCATCAAGGTATCCGCACAATAGTACCGGACCCTGGTCTGCGCAAGACAGCCTTTGCCTTCAGACACGAAAGAGTCCAGCAGTCAAACTCCATCCAGAGAAGAGATGTTCCTTTGCCAAAGGACGGACAGCGTTTCCGGGCAAGGCCAAAACCACCTTTTCAGAAACCTCTACTTCTTGCGTACCAGAATATATTCTGCCAAGTCTTGCAGGAGCGCTGCATGGGGCGCACTTTCAGGGCGGGCCAGAAAGGGCTGCAAGGCGGCAATCGCATCAGCCACACAGGATTTTGCCGTTTCTGCCGCCGACTGGAACCCCCCCAGAGCTTCTATATACTCTTTCATCTGCGCTGTGGTCTCCGGCGCTTCGCGGTCTCCGGCAATCAGGGCCAGCATGGCTGCCCGATCCTCTGATCCGGCCACAGCCAAAGCCCGCAACAACGGCAGGGTCAGCTTGCCTTCCCGGAAGTCGTTGCCCTCTGCCTTGCCCATTTCCGTCTCCTTGCCTGTATAGTCCAGAATATCGTCCACAATCTGGAAGGCCAGTCCCACACATTCGCCGTAGCGTTGCAGGGCCTCAACCGCTTCAGGACTTGTGCCCGCGTAGAGTGCGCCCAGTGCGCAGGAAGAGGCGATGAGGTTGCCGGTCTTCTGGCGGATAACGGCAAAATAGTCAGCCTCGCCTGCCTGGGGATCGCCTGCCAGCCGCTTCTGCACAAACTCGCCGTTGACCATGCCTTCTGTGGCCCGGCAGAACACATCCAACCCGACCTCGCCTGTGAACTTGCCCACCAGATAGAGGCTCCGCGCATGGAGCCAGTCGCCTGCCAGAATGGCGTCAGCCAGCGAATAGCGCTGCACTGCGGTTTCCCGGCCCCGGCGCAGAGGCGCGTGATCAATCACGTCATCATGCATCAGAGTGGCGGTGTGCAGATACTCCAGGGCTGCGGCCAGAAGGGACAGGCCCTCGTCGTCCCGGTCACAGACATTGGCGCAGGTAATGGCCAGAAAGGGACGTATCCGTTTGCCGCCGCTGAACAGGGCGTAACGAACCACGTCCCGGAGCAGCGGATCAGAGGCGGCAAGATGGTTTTCCAGTTCGGCGTTCATGGCCGCCTCAACCCGGGCAGTCAGGGCGGACAGGGCTGCCTTGAGCGAAGAAGTTTCTGTCACTGTATTCATGCGGATGTTTTTTGGGAAAAGAATGCGGCCACACGCGCAAGGTCGTGGGTCAGTGGTGCGGGCGGCAGGCTGGCGACAAAGTGGCGACCGTAGCCCTTGGTCATCAGGCGTGCGTCCAGAACAGCAATAACTCCCCGGTCTTCGGCGGAGCGCATCAGGCGTCCCGCACCCTGGCGCAGGGTAAAGATTGCCCGGGGCATCTGAAAGGCAAAAAAGGGCTTGCCTCCCTGTTCTTCTATGCGCTGCATTCTCGCCTTGATTACCGGGTCTGTGGGCACTTCAAAGGGCAGTTTGTCCATGACCACCAGACTCAGGGACTCACCGGGCACGTCCACGCCTTCCCAGAAGCTCGCCACAGCAAAGAGGACAGAGTGGATTTCCCGGCTGAACCGGTCCAGAAGTGTGTGGCGCGACGCTTCACCCTGCATGAAAACCGGAAAGGGCAGACGCGATTCCAGGGCAGCGTGGGCTGCCTCCATTGCCTGGCGTGAGGTGAAGAGCAGCAAGGCCCGACCTTTGGCCAGGCGGATCAGTTCCTCCATGCGGCTTTGCGCCTGATGCGGGTACTGGGGTGAGGCTGGTTCAGGAAAGCCGGGTTCTGGCACATAGATCAGGGTTCTGTGTCCATAGTCAAAGGGCGAGGACAGCCGGAGCGCGGGCGAATCAGCAGGCAAACCCATGCGACTGAAAAAGTAGGCAAAATCCCCACCTGTGGTGAGCGTGGCTGAAGTGAAAAGACAGGCCCGGGCCGAAGCGTACAGGCTTAACTGCAGCTCGCCTGCCACCTCAACCGGTGTGGCTGCCATACTGACATTGCGCTCCGTGCGTTCATACCAGAAGGTAAAACTGTCGCTGTCCAGCCCGCCTGTCCGGGGAATATCCAAAGCCGCGTTTGCGTCCTGATCAGGCTGGTTCGCCCCGCAGGCTGTAGCCAGAATTTCCCGCAGCAGCCCTGCCAAACCTGCGGTCCGCTCTCCGTACTGTTCCCAGAGAGGACCGGCGGATGCGGCCAGATCGCACAGATGCCGGGCCGTGTTGTCCAGCACATTGGCCAGATGTTCAGCCTCCTGGGCAGCTGCAGTCAACGCGGGCGCGGTCCAGTCCAGCGGAAAGCGGCCTCGTTGCGCTGGAAAGGCTGCTGTACAGCGATCCACTGCCGCAGTCAGTGCGGCCACCTCGGACAGGACTGCATCTCTCTGGCGTCCGGTCAGTCCGGTCGTCCGGGCATTGCGCTCCAGATCCGCAGCCAGTTCAAGGCTTTGCAGGCGGGAAAAACTGCGGCCAAAACAGGTGGTGGCCACGTTTTCCAAGTGGTGCGCCTCGTCAAAGAGCAGGTAGTCACAGTGCGGCAGGACCTCACCGCAACCGGAGCGCCGTACCGCCAGATCGGCAAAGAGCAGGTGGTGGTTCACCACCAAAAGATCCGCTGTTGCCGCATCACGCCGCACTTGGGCGACAAAGCACCCGGCAGAGTCCGGACAGTCGCTGCCCAGGCAGAAGTGGCTCTGACAGCACACCTGCTGCCAGAGTGGCGAGGAGCCGGAAAGCCAGTCCAGTTCGGCGCGATCGCCGCGTTGCGTGCATTCCACCCAGTCGCTCAACCTCTCCAGGTCCTTGCCTCCCTTGAAGAGGCTGTCCGCCTGCGCCGCGACGAGCTGTTGCCAGCGGTAGAGGCACAGGTAGTTTTGTCGCCCCTTGACGCAGACCGCGTACAGGTTCGGGGCCAGCAGTTTTTTGAGCAGCGGAATTTCCCGATGCAGAATCTGGTCCTGCAGGTTGCGGGTATTGGTGGACACCATCACCTTTTTGCCACTGCACACCGCAGGCGCGAGATAGGCCAGGGTTTTGCCGAGTCCGGTTTCCGCCTCCACGGTCAGACAGGTGCAGGGTGCGCCGTCTTCCCTGTCACAGGAAAGCAGGGCAGCCACGGCTTCAGCCATGCGCAACTGGTCGGGGCGGGGCGTAAAACCCGGCGCGTGACGCGCCAAAAGGCCGCCTTCGCCAAAAATTGCAGCCATGTCAGCCATGGGATGACTCGCCAGGGTGAAAGCAGGAACAGAACATCATCTGGGAAGCAAACTGTGTGGGTGTTTTATGCGCTTCTGGGGCTTTGGGCTTCAAATGTTGCCCACTGTTTACCACACCTGCCAGGCGCTGACAAACCTTCCAGTCGCTCCCGCAGGGGCAGGAAACAGATCCAGAAGACGTTGACATCCTCCCCCGCCTTCAGGCGGGAGATTCCTACCGCGTTCAGGCAAGGCT
>CAMNHX010000229.1 GCA_946539945.1 uncultured Desulfobulbus sp.
CCTGGACGAGCAGCGCACGCAGCTTGAAGACCTGCGCGCCCGGCAGGAGGAAAAACGCGCCCTGATCGCGATTCGGGAAAGGGAACTGGAGACCCTGAACCAGGAACACCGCCACTTGCAGGAACACCTGATGAAGCGTCTGCGTGCCCACTACCTCATGGGCAAGACCGGGCTGTTCAACGCGCTCTTTTCCAGCACCAGCATGGGCGAACTGGTCCGGGGCAACGAAGCCTTTCACTCCATGTCAACCTATGACCGGGGCAACTTTCTCCAGTTCCGGGAAAGCCTGCACGAACTCAACGAGGCCAAGCTCACCCTCACCCGGGAGCAGGCAGAACTGGAGCAGCTCATCACTGAAGCCAAGGAGCAGAACGAACAGCTGCAACTGGCTGCGGACCAGCAAAAGTCCTTTCTGAAGAAGATCCAGGCAGAGCGGGGCCTGTATGAGCAGGCCATCCACGAAATGACCCTGGCCCAGAACGAGCTGACCAGCTCCCTGACCCGCATGGCCGACGAAGGCAGACTGCAGAACGTGCGCGGCTTTCTCCAGCAAAAGGGCAACCTGCCACCGCCCATCTTTGGCCCGGTTATCCGCAGCTTCATGGAAAAGGACAGTTCCGGGGAGGGTGCGGCTTTGGTCAACGGCATCACCATTGGCGTGGACGGCGAACAGGAGGTGCAGGCTGTCTGGGGCGGCACAGTCATCTATGCCGACTATATGACAGGCTACGGCAAGACCGTTATCATTGAACACGCGCCGCAGTACTACACCGTGACCTCAAAGCTCTCCAAAATTCAGGTGAGCGAGAAAAGCCGGGTTGAAGCGGGTGATGTGCTGGGCGAGACTGACAACTTTGCCACCATGATCGGCAAGGGCCTGTACTTTGAAGTACGCCACGGCACGACAGCGGAAGACCCGATGGGCTGGATCAAGAGCGGTGCCCTGGTCAAGGGCAGTCCAAGGACAGACAAGCCAGCTGATGCGCCCCTGAACGAGTCCATCGCTGCCCTGCCGCCTTCGGACGCACCGCCGGGCGTGACTGCGGGCCTGCCGGGAGAGAACAGCGAGCCTGAACCACTTGAGCCAGCGCAGAACTCGCCTGTTCCTGTCCCCTTGCCGGGCGCGGATTTTCTGCCGCCTGCGCCGCCGGGACAGGAAGCGCCTTTCGTCAGTGTTGATCTGCCAGGGGAGAACACCTCATCCGCACCTGTGACGCCGAGTCACGCGCCTGTTGTCACCCTGCCCGTAGCGCCGCCTGCGACTGCTGTTCCTCTGCCGGGCGCGAACTTCCTGCCACCTGAACCGGTGACAGGCGCTTCGGTCCTCACCATTGGCAGACCGGGCGAGGGCAATGCGCCGCTTGAGCCTGCTTCAGAACAGGACGAAACCTCGCCACTCTCTCTGCCAACCGTGCCTCCTGCTACAGAATGAACACGTGGATGCGCATCATGACCTGGCTGCGTCGTCCTGCCTGCCTCCTGCTGTTGCTGCTTGCCCTGGCGGCGCTTTTGACTGTTCCGGGCCTGGCCCGGGAGAGTGCCAGCAAGAACCGGAAAAACGCCTATCAGGAACTGGAGATGTTTGCCAATGTCCTGACCCTGGTGCAGCAGTACTATGTAGATGAAACAGAGATGCCGGAACTGATGCAGGGCGCGGTGGACGGTATGTTGGGTTCCCTTGATCCCCATTCCGGCTATCTCAGCCCGGAAGACTATCAGGATTTGGAAGACGAGACCAGCGGCAGTTTTATCGGCATTGGCATTGAAGTCACCCAGCGGGACGGCGTGCTGACCACGGTTGCGCCCATTGACGGGTCTCCTGCGGCCAAAGGCGGGATCCGCTCTGGCGACCAGATTCTGCGCATTGACGGCAAATCCACCAAGCACTTGAGCCTGCTTGAAGCCATGAAGCTGATGCGTGGAACCAAGGGAACCACCATTGTGCTTTCCATTCACCGCTCCTCCTGGCGCGGGACCCGCGATTTCACGCTGATCCGGGATGAAATCCCCCTGGTTTCGGTCAAGTCCAGCGAACTGGATCCTGGTTACGGTTATATCCGCATTTCCAACTTTCAGGAAGCCACTGCCGACGACGTGGTGACAGCCCTGAACCAGTTACGGGCAAAACAACCCCTGCGGGGTCTGGTGCTGGATCTGCGCAACAATCCGGGCGGTCTTCTGGATCAGGCCATCAAGGTGGCGGACATCTTTCTGGAACACGGCACCATTGTCTCCACCCGGGGCCGGGGTAATCAGGAGCAGATCCTCTACGAGGCCCACCCGGACGCCAAGGTGGAGAATTATCCGATGGTGGTGCTTATCAACGGCGGTTCAGCCAGCGCCTCGGAGATTGTTGCTGGTGCGCTGAAAGACCACAAACGCGCCCGCATCCTCGGGACCACCTCCTTTGGCAAGGGTTCGGTGCAAACCCTGGTCCCCTTGCCGGATGGTGCAGCCATCCGCCTGACCACGGCACGCTATTACACACCCAGTGGCTCTTCCATTCAGGCAACCGGCATCAGGCCGGACATTGTGCTGCCTCTTGAAGGGTTTGAGGAAACGGCAAAGGATGGCGCTGAAGCAGCCCAACCCTCCTTGCGGGAAAAGGACCTGCCCGGTCATCTGGAAAACGAGGCTGCGCCAGAGGGCAAGGCTGGCAAGAGCGACAAGAGCGAGACTGTGGATTTCAATCAGGAAGAGGCTTTCCAGCGTGTAAACAGCATTACAGACATGAAAAAGCGACTGGCACAGGACAACCAGCTCCGTCGCGCTCTGGAATTGCTCAAGGAGCGCTGATGCGGTTCCGCACAACCTGCGGAGCCATCCTCCTGGTCCGGGTTGAGGGGGGGCGGTAAAAAAAATTGAATGAAAAAAGGAAAAGAGAGCAAAAAACTTGACTGAAAAGCCGTGTCCATTTAGTATGGAGAAACGCGCAGTTAGCGGACCAGTTCCGTTGGAACCCTTGAAAACCCCTTGAACCCACTATGAACATTTGAACCCATTACCAAGGAGCAAGGAAATGAAGAAAATTCTCGTTGCAAGCGCAGCCCTGTTGCTGACGACCGGTATAGCCGCCCCTGTTGTCCATGCTGCCAACGATGCTGAACCCGGCGTCAAATTCAGCGGTGATGCCCGTTTGCGGGCAGTGTTCCGGGATGATTTGTCATTCGGTCTTAGTGGAGCGACGGCTCCAGACGGCACTTGGACAAGAAAACGAAGCGACAGCTTTTTGCATACCCGCGTGCGCCTGAACGTCAAGGGCACAGCCGCAGGCGGCGCTTACGCCGTAGGCCGCATCCGCCTGATTGATGGCAATGTGGAAAACAATGACCGTGATAACGCAGCAACCAAGGTGAATGGCGACGGCAATATCTGGGTGGAAATGGCCTATCTGGGCATTCCCTTCAGCGACAATGTGACCTTTGAGGCTGGCAAGTACCGCGAAACCTACGGTGCGGGCTTCTTCTACAGGGATCTGCCTATGGGCGGTATCCGCGGTATCATCAAGTTTGACAACGTGGAGATTAATCCCTTTGTCAACTGGATGGCTGAAGGTCAGAACTATGCCGGCAGTAGTTACACCGCTGTGAAAGACTTCGACAGTATTCTGTACGGTATGCATGTAGGCGTCCAACTCAACGACAACTGGAAGATCGGCGTTCTTGGCGGCTACATTAGCGATGAGCGCGATCCTGATGCTCCTGCAACGAGTGGCGACAATAGACAGCATAAAGGCTGGATTGCAGATGTGTACGTAAGCGGCAAGGAAGGTGACTTCGGATTTACTGGTGAATTTGCCTACAATGACAAGGATGTGCGCGGCTTCAACGAGTGGCGAGACGATAGAACGATGGGAAGCTATGGGCGTGACTATAAAAACTACCGCCAGGATGACGACGGCTTTGGCTTCTATCTGCAACCCTCCTACACCATTGATGCCCTGACTCTGGCCCTGAACTTCGGCA
>CAMNHX010000230.1 GCA_946539945.1 uncultured Desulfobulbus sp.
CATCCTCATGATGCGCCGGTCGAATTTTGTCGGTGCTTCCCCGGCCTGACATCGCCATCTTGGTTTTCGTGTCGTGCCCTGTTGCATGGTATGAGCCTGTTGCAGAACTTGAAATATAATTTTTGAGAAAATTGCAAGAAAACTGGTGACTGCAGCTTGTAATTGATGCCATATTGTTCTGTGAAGTGCAGTAAAGTGGTGGCGTTTTTGGATCCGGATTTTGGGAAAAATGCTCTCGGATGCACTCACATTTTTTCATATAGAGCATTTTTACTTTGTTTTTTGAAAATGGCGTGCCGGAAACCTGGCTCTTCCGGGAGAAAGGCAGAATGCTCCGTTTAGAGCATTTCCGCTTTGTCTTTTTACGACTTTCCCGCTTCACTGGAAAGCGCGAAGCGCTGAAAGCTTGCCAGTGCGCCAGCACGGTGAAAGCAGTCATGGAGAATACCGGGCAGGCAGCAGGAGATGCTTCACTTCGCTCCGTTCAGCATGACATAAAAAGTGAAAATGGAATTGCTCTAAACTCAAAGAACTACCGAGAATTTGTTGTCTTTCCCCTCACCCCTGCTACACCTCTTCCTTCAAGGCCCTTTGGAACAGTTCGGCTGCCGCCTCCGTGCAGGGCCTGTCCTCGTACAGCACAGCACGCACCTGTTCCAGAATAGGCATCTCCACCCTGACTTTCCCGGCGAGTTGAGCGCAGGAAAGCGTGGTCTTCACGCCCTCTGCTACCATGGTCATTTCCGCAAGCGCCTGTTCCAAAGTCTTGCCTGAACCCAGCTTCAAGCCCACCGTGCGGTTGCGGCTCAAATGACCGGTGCAGGTCAGAACCAGATCGCCCAGCCCGGAAAGCCCGGCAAAGGTCCGGCTGTCCGCGCCCAGGGCTGTGCCCAAACGGGTGATCTCCACCAAACCACGGGTAATCAGCGCCGCCCGGGTGTTGAGTCCGTAGCCCAGACCATCTGCAATGCCAGAGGCTATGGCAATCACGTTCTTCATGGCCCCGCTGATCTCCAGACCGGTCACGTCCAGCGAGGAATACACCCGAAAGCGTGGTGCGGAAAAGAGCCGCTGCACCCAGCCTGCCTTGTCCCGATTTGCGCAGGCCACAGTGACCGCAGTGGGCAGACCACGCGCCACCTCCTCGGCAAAACTCGGGCCGCTCAACACGCAGAGAGCCAGAGCCTTGCCCGCACTCTCTTCCCGCATCACCTGGGTCATGGTGCAGGCACTGTCGTTTTCAATACCCTTGACCACTGACACCACCGGCAACCCGTCCCTCAACCCTGGCACAAGTTGCCGGAACACCTGCCGGAAGCCGTGCGAAGGCACAGCCATGACCACACAGTCTGCGCCTTCCAAAGTGCTTACCAGATCAGCTGTGGCTGTCAGCGCGTCGG
Organism: uncultured Desulfobulbus sp.; assembly: GCA_946539945.1. GTDB lineage: Bacteria > Desulfobacterota > Desulfobulbia > Desulfobulbales > Desulfobulbaceae > Desulfobulbus. The sequence continues at coordinate 1,401 of CAMNHX010000230.1, forward strand.
GAAAGTGGTATCCAGGCAGATACCGCCCATTTTCCCGGGTAGCCTGCATGGCAGCCATCTGTGCCGGATCCCGACCCCAAAGCCGCACTGGCACACCTTTTCCGGCAAGCAGCAGGGCCAGGGCAGTGCCCCAGCTTCCAGCGCCAAAGATCGCAACCGCGCTCATGCTTCCCCACCTGTATCATCTGCAAAATGTTCTGGAGCGCTATCCAGCGCTTCGCCGCCCTCTTCAGCCTCATCCAAGCCTTCCTCCCGTGCCAGCATGGAAAGATCAGCCACCAGTTCCTCTTCAGCGAGGTTGATAAGGCGTACACCCTGCGTGTTACGGCCAATGGGACGCACGGCACTCACAGCCATACGGATGATCTGGCCGGAGTTGGCGATAAGCATCACCTGATCCTCGTCCTGCACAGTCAAAACGCCTACCACGCCGCCGTTTCTGCCCTCGGTCTTGATGTCAATGACCCCCTTACCACCACGCCCCTGCACCGGGTATTCCGCAAGCGGCGTGCGTTTACCGTAGCCGTTTTCCACCACTGTCAGGAGCGAGGCATTGGGATCAGTGATCACTGCCGCGCCCACTACCTCATCCTCCTCTGCCAGATTGATGCCCTTTACACCTGAAGCCTGGCGTCCCATAACGCGCACGTCCGACTCGTTGAAGCGGATGGCCTGACCCTTCCGGGTGACCAGCAGGATCTCGTCTGAACCCGAGGTGATGGCAGCGGTGAGGATTTCGTCTTCCTCGCGGATGGTGAGACCCACCTTACCCTTGCGCAGAGGTCTTTTGTATTCGGCGATGCTGGTCTTCTTCACCTGCCCCTTCTTGGTGACAGTGAGCACAGTCAGCCGCTCGTCCGCGCCTGCAAGGTCTGTCACAGGCAGGATGGCAGCCACCTTCTCGCCCTCGCCCAGTTCCAGCAAATTTACGATGGGTTTGCCCCGGGCAGCGCGGCTGGCCTGGGGCAGCTCGTACACCTTGCGCCAGAACACGCGCCCAAAGTTGGTGAAAAAGAGGAAGGTGTCCAAAGTGGAGGCAGCATAGACGCTGGAGACAAAGTCGTCTTCCAGGGTGTTCATGCCCTTCACGCCCTTTCCGCCCCGACGCTGTGCCCGGTAGAGACTGGCCGGGTTGCGCTTGATGTAGCCGCCATGCGACACTGTGACCACCATTTCCTCTGGCGCGATCAGGCTTTCTGGCAGGATCTCGTTTTCAATGTCGCTGATCTCGGTGCGGCGTTCATCGCCGTAGTCGTCGCGAATCTTGACAAACTCCTCTCGCACCACGGCCATGAGTTGCCTGTCGTCGCCCAGAACCTGTCGACACCACGCGATCTTTTCCAGAATCTCCTCATAGTCACGAATGATCTTTTCCTGCTCCAGGGCGGTGAGGCGTTGCAGGCGCATATCCAGGATGGTCTGGGCCTGTATCCCGGAAAGCCCGAAGCGGGCGATCAGGCTTTGCTTGGCCTCTTCCGGGCTTTTCGAGGCGCGGATGAGCGCCACCACCTCGTCGATGTTCTCGATGGCTCTCTTCAGCCCTTCCAGAATGTGGGCGCGTTCCTCGGCGCGGCGCAACTCAAAGGCGGTGCGGCGATAGACCACATTGCGGCGGTGGGCCAGAAAGTACTGTAGCATCTCCTTCAGGTTCAGGGTCTCCGGCTTTTCGTTGACAATGCACAGAAAGATGATGCCAAAGCTCTTCTGTAGCGGCGTCATGGCGTAGAGCTGGTTGAGCACAAAGTCCGGGTTGACTGCCTCGCGCTTCAGTTCCAGCACCACCCGCACGCCGTGGCGGTTGGACTCGTCACGCACCTCGGCAATGCCATCCACGCGCTTTTCCTTGATCAGCTCCTCGATGCGCTCAACCAGGGCAGCCTTGTTCTGCTGATAGGGGATTTCAGTGATGACAATGGACTCGTCCTTACCGTGCTGCTCCACGTGGCTTTTCGCACGGATCACCACCTGGCCCCGCCCGGTCTCGTAAGCTTCGCGGATCCCTGCCCGCCCGCAGATGGTGCCGCCGGTGGGGAAGTCCGGGCCAGTGATCTGGTCCATCAGCTCGTGAACCGTGATCTCCGGGTTATCCACCAGGGCGATGAGTCCGTTCATCACCTCGGTCAGGTTGTGAGGTGGAATCTTGGTGGCCATGCCCACGGCAATGCCCTCGGAACCGTTGACAAGTAGATTCGGCACTCTGGTGGGCAGGACAGTGGGTTCCTGGAGGGAGTTGTCGTAGTTGGGCACAAAATCAACAGTGTCCTTGTCAAGATCACTGGTCATTTCCTGAACCAGTTTGGTCATGCGGGCCTCGGTGTAGCGCATGGCCGCAGGTGGATCGTCGTCCATGGACCCGAAGTTGCCCTGACCGTCCACCAGGGTGTAGCGCATGGAAAAGTCCTGGGCCATGCGCACCAGGGTAAGGTAGGCTGCCGCGTCACCGTGGGGATGGAACTTGCCGATGACCTCGCCCACGATGCGGGCGCTCTTGATATAGGGGCGGTTGTAGGTGTTGCCCAGTTCCTGCATGGCAAACAGGGGGCGGCGATGC
>CAMNHX010000231.1 GCA_946539945.1 uncultured Desulfobulbus sp.
TTGGAGAGATTTGCATAGATTTGGAAAGAAATCATGAAAACAGTTGTAACCCTGGTATTGGGTTTTTCCTCTCTGTGCTTCACACTTTTCTGGATGTTCCTGACGCAGGGCTGGGTGCAGTGTACCGGGAAAGTGCCGCCGCCCCTATATGCACCGGACAAGGTGGAATGGACGGCAGGGACATGGGCGGATTTTTCCCGAAAAACCGGTGAAGCGCCGCCCGCCAAGATAAAGAAACAGGAAGCGCCCACGCCGCAGCGTCGGCTAACGCTCATCCACGACATCAACTTCCACAATCTCCCGCAACGCAACAGAGAGCGGCTTGGCTGGGGCATTGTGGCCTGCGTCTCTGCCCTTGTCACCCTGTTCGTGGCAACTGCCCTACCGCTTCCGGAGCGAGTTTTTGCACGTTTGGCCTTCTTGTTCGCGTATCTGCCGCCCCTCTCTGCCCTGTACCTGTTCTTTTGGGGTAACCTTGTCCGCCTGAAAAACGGAACGCTCTGTCTGGCAGTACATTGGCCGCCTCCAGACCGGGCGAGGTATCTGGATCAGGAACCTGGTCTTGTCTCGCGCCTGGGCGGTATCCTGGGGAGCTTGCTGCTCTGGGCTGTCTGTCTCTTTCTGGTTCTGATACCCTTGTGGTTTTTGCCTCTTTGGCATTTGGGATGTATATTCCTCGCCCTGCGCTATGGGATGCCTTTTTTTGTAACAGCTGATCCGATGATTGTAGGTCTCATAGCGGCCTGCGTGTGTACGCTTGTTTTCTTCTTTGGCCTGTGCCTGTTTTATGGTCTTCTGGTCTGCCCGGTGAAGTTGTGGGCTTTTGCGACTGGCAAGGAGCCAACCTTGGAGCAAAAAAAGAGGATCCAGCAGGAAGGCGGCATCTGGACCGTGGATGCGAACAGAGGGCTTTGCCGCCTCGCTTGAACACTGCTGTCTCTGTCCGCACGCACAAACACCCCAAATCCCACAATCTGGAGGGACGCTTTTGCTCCGGCATACATGCCGGGGGTCTTCGCGCCGCATATCCGATGAAAAAACCGCTTTTCGCCTTCCTGCTCTTCTTCGCCCTCATGGCTGCCGCGCCGCCTGTACTGGAGCATTTTTGCGCCAATGGCCGCTACTGGGTGGATGTACTCAACAGCGTGGGTCTGTATTTGGTGCTTGCCTTGAGCCTGAACGTGATTTTGGGCTATGCAGGTATGTTCAACATGGGACACGCCGTGTTTTACGCGGTCGGTGCTTATACCACAGCCATTCTGAACACGCAGTGCCACTGGCCCGTGCTGCTTACCCTGCCTGCTGCCGGGCTGGCTGCCGCGTTCTTTGCGCTGGTTGCGGCCCGTCCCATTATCCATTTGCGTGGCGATTATCTTTTAATCGTGACCATCGGCATGGTGGAGATTGTGCGCATTGCCTTGGTGAACGACGTCTTCGGGCTGACCGGCGGGGCCAATGGCATCTTCGGCATTGAGCGCATCAAACTCTTTGGCTTCCGGCTGACCACGCCAACGCACTACTTTTATCTGATCTGGGCCTTTGCGGCGGTCAGCGTTACGCTCTTTACGCTTCTGGAAAACTCGCGTTTTGGCCGGGCGCTCCGCTACCTGAAGGAAGACGAGGTGGCAGCCGCAGGCAGTGGCATCAACGTGGCGCGCTACAAGCTGGCCGCCTTTGTTCTGGGCGCGGGCTGGGCAGGGATCTGCGGCACGCTCTTTGCCGCCAAGATGACTATCATTTCCCCGGAATCCTTCAACTTCTGGGAATCGGTGGTCCTGTTCATGATCGTCATTCTGGGCGGTTCAGGCAGTATTCCGGGTGTGATTCTGGGCGCCTTTCTGGTGGCAGGTCTGCCGGAGCTGTTCCGCAGCTTTGAAAACGCCCGTCAACTGGTCTTTGGTCTGGCGCTCATGGTGATGATGATTGTCCGGCCACAGGGGCTTTTGCCGCCCCGCCCCCGACGCTACGCAGTGAGGGTGCAGCCGTGACGCTTCTTCGTCTGGAAAACATCAGCCGCCGTTTTGGCGGTCTCCTGGCAGTTGACCGCGTGAGTTTTTCCGTGGCTGAAGGCAGTGTGGTGGGTTTGATTGGTCCCAACGGCGCGGGCAAGACCACAGTCTTCAACCTGATTACCGGTAATCTCAAGCCAAACAGCGGTCAGGTCTTTTTCAAGGACCAGGCCATTGGCGGCAAGCCGCCACACAGGATCGTTGAACTGGGCATTGCCCGCACCTTCCAGAGTATAAGGCTCTTTCAGAACATGACTGTGCTGGAAAATGTGCTGGCTGGCTGTCACTGCCGCATGAAGGCCGGACTTTTTGCCTCCATGTTCCACACCCCAAGCCAGCGCCGGGAAGAGCGCGAGGCACTGGTCCGTTCCCAAGAAGCCCTGGACTTTGTGGGGCTTTCCGCAGATACAGGCCAGCTTGCAGGCAGTCTTTCCTACGGCAACCAGCGGCTTCTGGAGATTGCGCGCGCTCTGGCAACTCGACCCGGTTTGCTTATTCTGGACGAGCCAGCAGGCGGCATGAACGAGCAGGAAACCGCTAGCCTGATGGTCCTGATTGCACGGATGCGGGAACAGGGTTTGAGCATTCTCCTGATCGAACACGACATGAAGCTGGTGATGCGCTCCTGCGATCAGCTGGTGGTTATGGAGTATGGCCGCAAGATTGCGGAGGGCAGACCAGCGGAAGTACGCGCCAATCCCAAGGTGATTGAAGCCTATCTGGGCGCGGATGAGGATGACGACGAGGACGGAGACGAGGACAGCCATGCTTGAAATCAGGGATTTGCACGTCAGATACGGCTCTGTGGAGGCCCTGCACGGCATCAGCCTGAAGGTGGAGGAAGGTGAAATCGTCACCATGCTGGGCGCAAATGGCGCGGGCAAATCCACTACCCTGCACGCCATCAGCGGATTGATTCGGCCCAGTGCCGGAGAAATCCTGCTGGACGGCAAGCCCCTGCACAAACTGCCTGCGCATCAGGTCTTGCGGGCGGGGGTGAGCCAGTCCCCAGAGGGGCGTCGGGTTTTTGGCACGCTGACTGTCCGGGAAAACATTGATCTGGGAGCCTACACAGTGGCTGACAAGGCGCAGATCGCAAAGAGCCGCCAGTGGATTTACGAGCTGTTTCCGCGTCTGGCCGAGCGCCAGAACCAGCTTGCCGGCACGCTTTCCGGCGGCGAACAGCAGATGCTGGCCATTGGTCGGGCCTTGATGAGCCGTCCCCGCCTGCTGCTTCTGGACGAACCAAGCCTGGGGCTTGCGCCGCTTCTGGTCAAGGCGATTTTTGCCACCATCCGGGAAATCAACCAGTCCGGTCTGACCGTGGTTCTGGTAGAGCAAAACGCGCAGGCTGCGCTCCGGCTAGCGCATCGCGGCTATGTGCTGGAGGTGGGCAGGATCACGCTTTCCGGCCCAGCCAAAGAGCTGCTGACCAACCCGCAGGTGCAGGGCGCGTATTTGGGAGGGGAGTGAAGCGGCGTGGTCAGGAGGGACTGGCAAGGATACTTTGAGTCGTTTCAGGGACTGTGAGTGTTCTAAAGTTTCAGAAAAAACAAACGGGCTGCTGGACAGCCAGAGCGTTTTTTCCTGTTTTACCACGACTTCCCTTTGACCAGGAATTACCCGGTCCCGGAATTTACCATGCCCATGCAGTACGAGGATGGTCTCTTTGACTACATTCTCTTCCGCATGGAGGAGCAGGGAACTGACTTCCTCGCGCCGGACGGCGACCGGGTCCTCTTCGAGGATGCGCAAGTCATGCTGAACGAAGCGACTTTTCAGTGCGAAGCACGGTAAAAGTCCCTCTCCTGCCGCCTTCCCGGTATTCTCCATGACTGCTGTCACCGTGCCGGCGCACAGGAAAGCCTTCAGCGCTTCGCGCTTCAGGCTTTCCAGCGAAGCGGTGAAAGGAGTAAAAAGACAAAGCGGAAA
>CAMNHX010000232.1 GCA_946539945.1 uncultured Desulfobulbus sp.
AAAAAATGCGCCCCGGCACTTGACAGGGGTCACTTCATAACAGCGTTTCCGCTTTAACTTTTTACGTCATGCTGAACGAAGTGATTTTCCAGCGAAGCGGTACAAGTCCACCTCCTACCGCCTTTCCAGTATTCTCCATGACTGCTTTCACCGTGCTGGCGCACTGGAAAGCCTTCAGCGTTTCGCGCTTCAGAATGACTTTCCAGCGAAGCGGTGAAAGGAATAAAAAGACAAAACGGAATTGCTCTAACCTATGAGAATGCCCTGCAATACCGCTCACCTGTCATTCACACTGCTGGTGTACGGCTTTTTCCTGCCGCCCTGTTTACTGGTCACTTTCAAGGTTTGGCACTTCCACGACCCTGTTTTGATGATCACACTTGCCCTGTTCCTTGCCCCGCTTTGCGCTGTTGTCCTGCTTGTCTGCCACGGCAGTCGGGAACAGGAACTCCCCCAAGAGGCACTGCAGTACAGATCCCAAACAACCCCTGATCCAGACATGGCCACCTGGCTCACAGATATTCTGGAACCGCATGAACGGATCAGATACTGTGCCCGCATTCAACGGGACGCGGTGAATGAACTGGTCAAAAAAACGGGCGCGGCACTGCTTCTGGCCGGGCCGACAGGCACAGTCTGTTGGGTCTGGCTTCTGGAGTGGCAAACCTTTGGCCGCACTGTTCTCCAGCTCGGCATACCTCTGTGGTTTTTGTTCTTTTTTGCCCTGATGCTCCGCTACGCTTGGGCCAATCCTGCGCATGAAGAGCCAGGCTGTGTGGTCACGGACAGGAACATCATCTTCAAAAAACGCTGCGACTGTTCCGAAGGCAAAACTTCCCGGGTCTGTACTGTTCTTTCTGTCATCCCTCTGGCACAGGTGCAAAACGTGAGCGTTGGCGCGAACTGGGGCTACTGGCAGCAGAACATCGGTGTTGTGCGGGTGCTGTGCGCTGACCCGGCAACCATCCGCCGCATCGTCCATGCGGATTTTCCCCTGCACCCGGAGGATTACCGGAAGGTCGCACTTTGCCCCGGGCCACTCCACTATGTACAACACCCGGACACGCTCAAACAGCACATTGAAAGCGCTGCACGCTGGCACGCTCATTGAAGGCGTTTTGCAAAAAACAAAACCGCGAACAAAGGCCAAACACCATGCACCTCCCCTACACTGTCACCCAAAACGAACTTTTGGACCTGCTGCTCAACATTGCCCCTGTGCGCCCGGTCTTCATCTGGGGTGCGCCGGGCATTGGCAAGTCAGCCCTAGTAGAGCAGTTCGCAGCCCAGGTTGGCCTGCCCCACGTCTCGCTTCTGGGCAGCCAGCTCGCGCCGGAAGACATCATCGGCATCCCCCGCATCAGCGGCGAGGTCTCGGAATTCCTGCCGCCCAAGATGATCGCCAGAAAGGAACCCTACGTGCTCTTTCTGGATGAACTCAACGCCTGTTCGCAGGAGGTGCAAAAAGCCTTCTACAGCCTCATCCACGAGCGCCGCGTGGGCGAATACCACTTGCCCGCTGGCAGTGTGGTCATTGGCGCGGGCAACCGCAGTCAGGACGGGGCCATTGTGAAAACCATGTCCACTGCGCTGGTGAACCGCATGTTTCATGTGCAACTCCGAGTTGATCCAAAGCAGTGGCTGGCCTGGGCTTATGAGAACGGCATCCATCCCTGGGTGACTGAATACATTGAACAGCGGCCAGACCACCTCTTTGCCGAACCACCCAAGACCGAGACGCCCTACTCTACCCCGCGTTCTTGGCACATGTTCAGCGACGCGCTCAAGGGCTACGGCGCAGGCGAGGACAGTGCGCTTTCCGAAGACATCTTGCGCGTTCTGGCCTACGGTGCGCTCACAGCGAGCCATGCAGGCATGTTTCTGGCCTTCCGCAAGAATGCGGGCAACAAGTTCTTGCTCGAGGCCATCCTCAAGGGTGAGGCCAAGTGGCCGCATCAGCCGGAAGATCGGGATGCCCTGTACTTTCTGGCCCAGAGCTTCCGGGCCAGGCTCATCCACGATTTGCCGGACGACAAGCAAAAACTCAACCACGAGGCGCAACGCCTCACCCATCGGGCCAAGGCGCTCATCCGGGACCTGGCCCAGATCAGCGAGGAGGTGGCGCAGATGGTGGTTTCCGCAGACGAGGGTGGACTCTTGCCAGACTGGTTCATGGTGGAGATCGTGCGGGACCTGCCCCGTCTGGCCATCAGCCGGGACCGCCAGAAAAAAGCGGCATGAACGGAGCGCATCATGGCAAGAAAACAGCGACGCGCACAACTCAATCCCAACGAACAGGCACTTCAGGAGGGCTTTGCACTCATCCGCCAAAACCCGCTCTTTAGCCTGATGGATGAGCACGACGGATTGAGGTTCGTGCGGACCGTTGACAAAAAGGAACTGGCCACAAGCCCGGCAGTGGTGGAGTATGACAGTTCCCGCTTCACCTGGAGATGGAACGCTGCCATCCGCGTGAACAAGAGCCTGCGCCTGGACCCGGAGGAGTGGGCTTGGGTGATCGCCCATTGCCAACTGCATCTGGCCTTTGGTCACTTTGACGCAGAGAAGATGCCGGGCTTCACCGATGCCCAAGGCGTCTGGCAGGTGCGCTGCGATCTCGCCCTGTGGAATTTGGCCTGTGATCTTGCCATTGCCAAATTTCTGGCAGACATCAAGTTCGGACGCTCCCTCTGTCCAGACCCCACAGAAATCGTCCGCACGAATCTTGCCGATGAGCGCAGGATTTACCAGTACCTTCAGGAAAATCCAGCGCATCTCTCACCAGGCGGCGAAGTGGGACGCTTTGTCTGGGGCACAGCCGGGCCAGGCCGAATGGACATGAGCGGGCTGGACAAGCCTCAATTCTACGATACGACCAAGGGGCAACAGAACCCCTTTGCCCTGCGTTTTGCCCATGCGCTGGTTCACTCGGTTTCTGCAGCAGTGAGCGAGGCAGGTGGACGGGACCCGGCTACTTTACAGGAAAAGACGCCTGCGCAGAAGGCTGCCCAGTGGTTTATCAGCCTCTATCCGCTTTTGGGTGGGCTAGCAGCGGGCTTCCGAGTCTGCGAGGACTTTGCCCTCTGCGCCCGGGAGGACATCTCCATTGCCGCAGTGGATGTGGATAAGGCTCTCATCTACGTCAACCCGGTCTGCGGTCTCACTGAAGCGGAACTGCGCTTTGTGCTGGCCCACGAGTACCTGCACGCAGGGTTGCAACACCATCTGCGGCGTCAGGGGCGCAACCACTACCTGTGGAACGTGGCTTGCGACTATGTGATCAACGGCTGGCTGGTGGAGATGCAGGTGGGTGAAATGCCGGGGCGGGGGCTGCTCTTTGACCCGGAACTCAAGGGGCAGTCAGCAGAGCAGATCTACGACACCATTGCCAAGGACCTGCGGCGTCTGGCGAAACTGGCCACCTTTCGCGGTCTTGGCAAGGGCGATATTCTGGGTAGGGGGTGGGAGCAGGGCGGCGCAGCAGTGGGTCTGGACGACTTCTATCGGGGTGCGCTGCAAAACGGGCTTGAGTACCACAGCAGCGAAGGGCGGGGGCTGATTCCTGCCGGACTGATTCAGGAGATTCGGGCTCTCGCCATGCCGCCTATCCCCTGGGACGTGCAACTGGCCGAGTGGTTTGACCTGCACTTCGCGCCTCTGGAAAAGCGGCGCAGCTACGCCCGTCCCAGCCGCCGCCAGGGCAGCACGCCAGACATTCCCCGACCCCGCTACTGTCCGGCAGAGTTGCCGGAACACAGCCGCACCTTTGGCGTGGTGGTGGACACCTCTGGGTCCATGAGCGCGAAACTCATCGGCTATGCCTTGGGCGCTATAGCCTCCTTTGCCGTATCCAAGGAAGCACCCTATGCCCGGGTAGTCTTCTGCGTCGCCCAAGCCTATGATGCAGGCTACATCGCGCCAGAAGACATTGCCGGT
>CAMNHX010000233.1 GCA_946539945.1 uncultured Desulfobulbus sp.
TCTCCCCGGCACGCGGAAAGCCTCTTGCCTCCTCGGTAGTCTTGGAGATTTTTTTAATGTTATCAGAATGTTACACTCGTGTAAACACCCCCTAGCGAAGCGGGAAAGTAGTAAAAAAACAGAGTAAAAACGCTGTAAAGCGCCAGCATCAGGCTCTTTACCCCATCAGAACTCGTATCTTTTTTTTGAGCTTCCCGTGCTTGCCTGGTTTCGCGTTCATGTTCTGCCGCTGGCAGCCCTGACCTTTATGGCGGGCCTGACTTTGGCGGTACGGCTGCACGGGCTTTGGCCGGATTTCCCGGCAGGTCCGCTGGTCTTGGGGCTTGTCCTCTGCTGTCTTCTGGCACTGTGGCGTCTGCCACCCGGAACCGCGCTGGTTTGGGCAGGACTGCCGCTTTGGTTTTTGGTGGGGTGTGGTCACGGCTGGCAAGCCCTGGACCGGCAGGAGCAAAACCTGTTGCACCGTCTGACTCAAGAGCGTGTACGGGTCACGGTCCAGGGTCAGGTTCTGGACATGGTGATCCGGGCAGGCGATCAGGTCCGCTGCACCTTGGCGGTTCAAGCCCTGCTGCGACATGATGCGGCAAAACAGGGTTTTGTAGCGGTACGCGGCAAGGTGCTTTTGCGGCTACGCGGTCAACCGGGAGAGGAACTGCAGCCAGGAGCGCAGGTTCTGGCCTTGGGTTGGGCCACGCCACCCAGACCAGGCAGAGCAGGCGATGCCCTGGCAGCCAGAGGACTTGCAGCCACGCTGTCTCTGTCCGGTCCTGCGGCACTGAAGGTGCTGAAACCCGGACCCACAGGCTTCTGGCAAGGTTGGCGCTTTGCCTTGGAACAGCGCCGCCAGCGCATGGCCCACTTTTTGTCCACGCACTTTGCGCCAGACCTGGCTGCTGTCTATCAGGCGCTTCTGATAGGCGCACCGCAAAGCCTCTCGCCAGAACGGGCAGAGCAGTTCAGGGCCTGCGGCTGTCTGCACATTCTGGCCATTTCCGGGCTGCATCTGGGGCTTGTGGCCGCGTTGCTGGCAGGACTGGCCTATTGGGCGCTGAAGCATTCCCGGCGCGTACTCCTCTGGGGGCATGGCCGTGCCCTAGCGCTTGCCCTTGCCGTGCCGCCCCTCTGCCTGTACGCCTGTCTGGCAGGCTTGAACATTCCGGTCTTGCGGGCGCTTCTGACCGCGCTTTTGGCCTTGAGCATTCTGGTCCTCTGCCGCCGCAGGGCGCAACTGCATCTGACAGCAGCTGCAGCGCTGCTGGTCCTGGCCCTGTGGCCTCTGGCCCTGTTCACCGCGTCCTTTCAGCTTTCCTTTGCCGCTGTGGCCGCACTGACCCTGGTCTTGCCGCATCTGCCCCTGTTTCAGGCCGCGCAGGCACGAGAGGAAAGGCTGCTGCCCCGTGTCCGCGCTGCCCTGCTCTCCCTGTTTCTGGTTTCCCTTGCTGCCACCTTGGGAACCCTGCCCTTCATGCTCTGGCACTTCAACCGGGTTTCCCTGATTGGCCCGCTCATGAATCTGGCGATTGAACCGCTGCTCTGCCTGATCGCCCTGCCCTTGGGTCTTTTGGGACTGGCGCTTCTCCTGCTGGTTCCAAGCCTGTCCTGGCTGGCGCTTGTGCCGCTGCATCTGGGCGCTCTGGCCATCCGGGCCGCGCTCTTCCTCCTGGAACAGGGGGCGCGTCTGCCCTTTGCCCAGGTCTGGACCAGTACGCCGCATCCTCTGGAAATGCTGGCCTTTTGCGCGGCTATCCTTCTGATTTTCCAGAAAAAGGCTGTTTGGCGACAGATGGGTGGGGCGCTGGTTCTCATGGTGCTGGTCTCGTTTCTTGCGCCTCTCTGGTTCCAGCCTGCCAGACAGGAAGCACGGGCGCATATTCTGGACGTAGGCCAAGGCTCGGCTACGCTTTTGGAATTGCCGGATGGCCAGCGCATTCTGGCGGATTGCGGCGGCTTTTTTCAGGAGGATTACGAGGTGGGAAGCCGTCGGGTTGCGCCCTTTCTGTGGCAGCGCCGCATCTGGCGGCTGGACGCGGTTCTGGCAAGCCATGCGGACAGCGATCACTACAGTGGTCTGCCCTTTATTGTGGCGCGTTTTGGCCCGCGCACCCTGTACGTCAACGGAAGCCGCAAGCCAGAGGCAGGGTATCAGGCGCTTCTGGCAACAGCAGTCCGGCGCGGTCTGGAGGTGCGCGTGGTTACAGGTCAGGAAATTTTGGCTCAAGGGCCGGGCTGGCAACTGGAAGCCTTTGGCCTGCCCGTGGACAGCGCGTACAGCGAAAACGACCGCAGTCTGCTCCTGCGGCTGAAGATGGGTGAAAAAGCCCTGCTGCTTCCGGGCGATGCAGCAGCGGTCCGGGAACAGGCACTGCTTCAGGAGGCTGCCGCAGACCGCCTGAACCTGCGGGCCGATCTGCTCGTGGCCGGACACCACGGCAGCATCGGCTCCACCACGCCAGACTTTCTGGCAGCGGTTGCGCCCAAGGTGGTGCTTGTCTCGGCCAGTGCTGCAAAACAGGGGACGCATCCTGCGCCAGAGCATCTGGCACGCTGGCGCTCCGCCGGGATACGGGTCTGGTCCACGGCGGAGAGCGGCAACATTCAGGTGGTGACAGACGGCAAGCGCCTCTGCGTTGAGGCGTCCGGGCAAAGGCAGTGCTGGTGAGCAAGGAAGGAAAGCAGGAAGAAACAGTCTGCGCCAGTCTTCAAACCTGCGCCAGTTCAGACAGAAGCGAACCGCCCTGCCCGGAACGCATCAGGCTTTCACCGATCAGAGCGGCAGTGATTCCGGCTCTCTTCAAGCGGCGCAGCTCCTCTGCGGAACTGATCCCGGATTCACTGACCAGGGGCAGGGTATCCGGGATCAGTGCCTTCAGCCGGAAGGTAGTCTGCAAATCCACGGTAAAATCGTGCAGGTTGCGGTTGTTCACGCCCACCAGTTTTGCGCCGCTGGCCAAAGCGCTTTCCAGTTCCGCTTCGTTGTGGACTTCCACCAGCGCGTCCATGCCCAGTTCCTCGGCCTGCACGCGAAATTCCTGCAACTGCGCGGGCGAGAGAATGGCGGCAATCAGCAGCACAGCATCTGCGCCTGCCTGATGCGCCTCTGCAATCTGAATCGGCGCAATGATGAAATCCTTGCGGATGACCGGTATCCTGACCGCTGCCCGCACCTGAACCAGATAGTCCAAAGCGCCCTGAAAAAAAGAGTGGTCTGTCAGGACAGAAACCGCGCTGGCCCCATTTTCCTGATAGTGTCGTGCCATGCCCACCGGGTCAAAGTCGGGCGCAATCAGGCCCTTGGAGGGCGAGGCTTTCTTGGCCTCGGCAATGATGGCAAGATGCCCCTGTTCCTGCCTGGCGAGCAGCGCCCGCGCAAAGCCCCGAGGCGCGTCCACCGGGCCAAACTGCGGCAGGCCGTTCCGTTTGAGGGCTGCCACTTCTTCTTTTTTCGTTTCGACAATGCGTTCCAGAATCGTGGACATGAGTGGATTGTGGGTTGATTTTCAAGAGTTGATATCTTCTTTGCCCTGCCTGTCTTTCCGGGTTGGAAGGCGCGAACCTGCTTGCCTTGCGCCCTGTCTTCGCCTATGTTTTCCGGGCGGCGGGAAAGCGAGAGAGGAATGAAGCACTTTCACCGCTTCGCTGGAAAGTCATGCTGAAGCAAAGCTGGCAGAAGAGGTGTCATTCTGAAGCGCGAAGCGCTGAAGCATCTCCTGACGGCTTCCAGAATATCGGCAAAAGCAACTCCTGCAAGCATTCCGGTATTCGGCAGAAGATGCTTCGCTTCGTTCAGCATGACAACGGTTTTGCCCGCTTCGTTACGTTCAGGCATTTCCAGCGAAGCGGGAAATGCAGACAGGAACTTGCCGCGTTTCGCTCAACATGACTTTTCAGTGCGAAGCACGGTAAAAGTATTTCAGTGCGAAGCACGGTAAA
>CAMNHX010000234.1 GCA_946539945.1 uncultured Desulfobulbus sp.
CAACCCGGAACATCCGTTCCGCAACGGTTCGCGCTTCAACCAGTGTGGGCAAACCAGTCAAAAGCAGCATAAAAGCCTTTTTCTGCATGGACTGAAAAATGTCAAGCAACAAGGACAGCAGATACGGTTCTTTCTCCGCACGGTCAGCCGGATTCTGCGCTTCGCCACAAGCAAAGACTACCCCGCAAACGCCATCCCGTGCCTTCAGCGTCATGGAGCGCCACGCAAACTCCAGTGTGCTTGTCAGTTTAGAGTGTTTCCGTTTTCATTTTTTAGACTTTTACCGTGCTGGCGCACTGGAAAGCCTTCAGCGCTTCAGGCTTTCCAGCGAAGCGGGAAAGTCGTAAAAAGACAAGACGGAAACCCTCTAAACAGCGGAGAAACAGTTCTCTCTCTTCCCAAAGCTATGAAACAGCAATGCCCTTGCTCCTTCCCTGTCTGCGCACCTTGAAGCCGTCAAGTGCAATACACAGCCCGCAGACAAGGATGAGCAGTGCACCTGCGACAAAACCCCCCCGGTAGCCGAAACCCAGGTTGATAACCTCGCCGCCGAGTATGGGTGCAAGCAGCCCGGCAGCATCGATGGTGAGCATCATGAAGTTGGAGTTGAGTCCACGGGTTCCGGGCGCAGACCGGTTGCAGATGATAGCTGCGATCAGCGGGTAGAGCAGGGACAGGGCCGCGCCGTAGAGGAAGGTGGCCGGGATATAGGCCCAGAGCGGCATCCAGGCAATGGCCAGAAAGGTTAACCCCATGATTCCGGCGCAGACCGGGGCGATCCGGTAGTGCGGCAGGTGGTCCAGAAGCTTGCTGCACGTGGTTCGGATCACCACCATGGTCAGGGTATAGATGAGGTAGAACAGGGCCGGATTGCCACCAGTCACGCTGCACAGTCCCTTCATAAAGAAGAGTCCTATGGTTGTGGTCAGGCCAAAGCACAGGCTGGAGAGAAAGATCAGTCCCAGACCGGAGTGTCGGGCGCTTGCCAGAATGGCCCCCGGACCTTCAGCCTTGCCAGCAGACTCAGGGCGGCGTAGGATTGGCGCAAGTTTGAGGGTCAGAACAAGCGCGGGCAATCCCAAAAGACCGGTCAGGGCAAAAAGTCCGGGTTCACCGCCAAAGTTTGCCAGAAGAGGCAGCAGGGCTTCACCCAGAGCAGGCATCATGGCGTGGGGCAAAAGAAAGGTCAGGGAAAAAAGGGCAAAGCCCCGGGCGCTCTGGCTGCGCGGAAAGAGGCTTACCATCACAGCCACGGTGCAGGCGGAGAAGATACCCAAGGCGCAGCCCTGTGCCATCCTGAAGGCCAGAACCTGCCAGACAAAGCCGGGTGCATCCACAGGCAACAGGTGGTAGCCGAGCATGACCGCAGTACTTACGATCAGTGAACCAAGAACCCAGGGCAGCTTGTTGCGCCCCAGCAAAAACACGCTTGCCAAAGGACGGGTCAGCATGATCATGCCAAAGAGCGCCCCCAGCAGCAGCCCCCGCCAGTTTGGGCTTACTGTCGCCTTGTCCAGCCACTGCTCAAAGCAGTAGTAGATGGCGATGGAGCAGTTACAGAACAGGAGCAGCACAAAGAGCAGAAAAAAGTCGCGGGACAGGAGCTTACTGCCTCCTGTGCCCGCCTGTCTGTCCCTGGCCTGATCAGCGTCTGCGCTCTGGGCAGTGTTTTCGTCTGGACTCATCCCTTCCTCCTGCATGGTGAACCTTTGATGAGGCGTAGATCCTGACTGGTTTTGCCGACGGCAAGGTAGAACCGATCCACCGCATCGGCAAGGTCCCGGAAATCCAGTGCGTATTCATTGGCGTGCGTCAGGCAGAGGGACAGAGAGTAGCGGTTGCGGGAGAACCCCCTGCCCACGCAAGCGAGGAAATCCGCATGCCCATTGGGTCGCAGTTCATATTTCCATGCTTGCAGTCGTTTCACGGAGGAAAAGGGGTTTCTGGTTTCTTTGGTTTTTGCCAAGGCTTCTCATACCTCTGTAGGTGAAGACCGGGAAAAAGGCAAGCTGGTTCGCGCTCTCCATCCCCGCCCTGAAGGGCGGGGCTTGCCGTTCACCAGAATGATGTCGCCCACGGCCACCTTGTTGGTGGGCACAACAAAGAAAAACTCCTGGCCAATGTCAAAGACAAAGCTGTCGCAGTTGGTCAGCCTGCCGGTTTTTATGCTGTAAGCCTTGTACCCGTTTTTGGTGCGCACAGCGATTTCGCCGTTCATAGAGAGCCGACACAGACCGGGTTCAATTTTGCCAAACATGCCGTTGAACAGGTTCATGCGTATTCCTCCTGCAAAAGGTGGTTCATCTTGTCGGCACAAAGCCATTATTGCGTATCCTGTCCGGTGTTCGTGTTTCTTTCTTTTCGCTTGACGCGCACTTTGTGCGCACACTTGCCTTCAGCCCGGACGCTGTTTTCTGCCGCAAGTCTTGCCTCGTCCAGCGGCGGAGTCCCGGACTCGTTTTCAGTAATGCGTATGCCCAGCGCGTCGCGTCCCTGAACAGTGACCACATTGTCCCTGATGACAAGACCCTCGGTAAAGGCAGCATCTTTCCGAAGGATCAGGACCAGTCCAGCCACGTTCTCCTTCCCGATGACTGTAACGCGGTTGCCGCAAAGTCGCACGCTGCGTCGTGCGCCAATGGCTCCGACTATGCCCCGGGTCTTGCCGCTGACCGTGTTGTCGCTTATGTCCACCGCTTCCATGCGGGCGGACAGCATCATGAAGAGGCCCAGACTCCTCTGTTCATCCACTGCCGCGATCTCGTTATCTCGCAGAATGAGTGTTCCCTGTTGCCCTGCAGAGGGTTCGGGAAAGAGCAGGCCCAAGCCAGTAACCTGCCCCTGTATCCGGTTGCGCTCCAGGGTCAGGCGCTGCAAGGTCGTCTGTTCGTTGAACAGCCAGATTTTCACACCTTCCGCGTTCTGGCCCTTGGCCGCAATGTCGCAGTCCCTGACCACAAGCTCACCGAGGCTTGTCGATACCTTTGCTGCATCCAGCCACAGGAAGAGTCCAGCGGAGTTGTCGGCAGTCACCCGCAACACGCTTTCCAATACATGCACCCGGGAATCCGGTTCAGCTGAAACAGAATCCACCCAGATTGCTGTCGTGTTTTCCTGAACGCTGACCACGCGCATTCGCCGCAAGGTGGTCTGTTCCGGCATGACCAGGGCGGCAAAGAGGCATTCAGACACCGTCTCGTCGCAAGCCACTTCGAGGGCCTTTGTCGGTTTGATGAACGGCAGGTGGTCTGTGGCGTATTTCCCGGCAGGATGATCAGGCAGCTCGATGATGCTGGTCAAGGTCTGGCCGGGATGGAGCCGCACTGCCTCCTCGTAAGCCTCTGCACTGCCCTCTTTGCCGTTTTCCCGGCTGATTCCGACCTTGCCGTCTGCCTCGTACACAAAGAGAGTCGTGTTCTCCCCGGCCCTGTCCGCTGCTGTCTGAATGCTGGCAAAGGGATGTTCCGCTGTGCCGTCCTGTTGGGGATCAGTACTGTTGTCCCTGTCCACAAAGGTGATTTTTTCAGCCAGAACTCTTGCCTCCCTGCCTGGGACAGCGCAGAAAAGGCCATACCCCGTGGCATGGGGCGGACCGCACTCTGCTGCGGTTTGCGGGCTTGGCCGCAACAGGGCGCAAACAGCCAGCAACAGGACAAGCATTGCCAGGCCCACTGCAAGACCGATGCGCCAGTGTGAGCCGTTTTTCCGCTCTTTTGGGAACTCCGGGCGCTTTTCCCTGTTGTGTTCCTGTTCTTCCTTGTTCATAAAACCTGCCTTTTTTTCTTGTTCCTCGCTGTTTAGAGTGAAAGCCTACCATATATGGACACCTTGAAAAACAGCTTTTCCGTATGTTGAGGCTTGAACTGTTTGCTTGAGATCTGACCCAAATCCCTGCAAACCTGTCCAGAATGATGAGGTTTTCGGGAAAG
>CAMNHX010000235.1 GCA_946539945.1 uncultured Desulfobulbus sp.
TTGGAGATCTTTTGAATGTTATCAGAATGTTACACTTGTGTAAACACCCCCTAATGACATTGCTACCGAACCGCCAACCGCCGCAAGGCATGACGCAACCAGTCTTCTACCGAAAACCCGGCGTACTCTGTCTCCTTTTCCAGCGTGCGCAAGACCTGCCAGACCTGCTGTTCCGCGTAGCCCAGATTGACAAGAGCCGATGCGGCATCCGCTTGCGGCGAAGACTGTCCTGCGCTGCCAGTCCCTGCGCCGCTCGGAATCATACCCGGACTGCTGCCCAGACTGCCTGCCTTTTCCGCCAGTTCCACGCAAAGGCGTTCGGCAATTTTCTTGCCCACGCCTGGCACAGAAGTCAGACGGGTAACGTCGCGACCCGCAATTGCAGCCTGTAATTCAACGACACCCAGACCACCCAAAATGATCAGGGCCAGTTTGGGACCAATGCCGGAAACGCCAATCAGCAACAGAAAGAGCGCCTTTTCCCCGGCTTCGGCAAAGCCGTACAGGGCAATGGCATCTTCCCGCACAATGGTCTGCACCAGAAGCTGCACCTCCTCTCCCAGTTCGGGCAAAGCCTCCCAAGTGCGCAGGGAAAGCTGCACTTCATAGCCCACTCCGGCCACATCCACCACGGCAAGACCTGGACTCTTCTGGATAATCTTTCCTCGTAGGGCGGCAATCATGGCGTAATCACAGAAAAAACGGAATAACTTAAGGCGTTTCCGTTTTGTCTTTGCACTGTCCTTCTGAAGCGCGAAGCGCTGAAGGCTTTCCAGCGAAACGGTGAAAGGAGTAAAAAGACAAAGCGGAAATGCTCTAAAGGGACATGATACAAATCAATGGGATAGACAGTAGGGGCAGCCCCACGGACTTGTACCGCTTCGCTGAAAAGTCTGCCCTGCGGCATTCGCAAGCACCAGCGAGGCCCGGTTTTCCGCCAAGGGTCGTCCTTGTCCAGCGAAGCGGTGAAAAATCCACGGGTGCGCCGTAGAGGTGGTTCGCGAACCGCCCCTACGGAGTTGCCTCCCTCTCCCGGTCTTGAGGGCGCAAAAAGCACAGGGGACACTGCTCTTCTCATGGAAAACAGTATCACTGTTCCTGCATCTCTGGCGCTTCCATAGGCTGCACCAACCCTTCCGCCACAGCCAGCGCCCGCACGGACAGCATGAAGGTGGAAGGCAGGGGCACGGGACGCTCAAGATCCAGAAGGCCCACAGTCTGGGCCAGGAGCAGCGAGGCTGTGGAGTTGCGCCCCTCCTGTTCGTCGCAGATGCAGTGCATACGCAGGGCGTCTGTGAGCAGAGGCCCCAGCTTGCCTGTTCGCGCCGCCAGTCCGCGCAGTTCCTCTTCTACCAAGGCGCGTTCCTGCTGGGCAAAGGCTGCAACGCAGCTGTCTTCCGGCTGGGTTCCAAACAGGTTGTTGACCAGCGCTCCTGCCAGGCGAACCCGCTCTTCCGGGGCCATGTTTGCCCGTCGGGACGCAAAGTCGGCCAGCAAATGCCGGTGCAAAAGCATCCGCACCATCAAAACCGCCTCCCGCATCAGGGGCAACACCGTGTTTTCCCGTCTTTCCCCATCTGCCTGCGCCATCACAGCACCATTCTGACGTGGGGATGTTCCGAAAGCAGGCGGTAGGTTTGCAGCCGCTCCTCCTCACTTTGCACCATCAGTTCCACCTGCA
Organism: uncultured Desulfobulbus sp.; assembly: GCA_946539945.1. Classification (GTDB taxonomy): domain Bacteria; phylum Desulfobacterota; class Desulfobulbia; order Desulfobulbales; family Desulfobulbaceae; genus Desulfobulbus. The sequence goes on from CAMNHX010000235.1 coordinate 1,682, forward strand.
CGCTCACGTAGCGCCCGCCTGAACTCCTGTTGCCCGCACTCAAAACGCAAGGCTCCGCCTCCAGACATTCCGCCACTGCAGCCCGCATCAGGGCTTCGTCCTCGCCGATCAACCGGTACTGCCAGAGACAGGGATAGGCAATTTCCGGGCGACACCTTTGCTCTTCAGCCATCACTTTTTCTCCCATGCGAAAAGGGGCGGACTTTCCGGTCCGCCCCTGATTCCGGTCTGGAGCCGGTTTGAAGTACTCTGCTTCAGGGCTTCATGGACCCGGTCTTGACAAAGCGGTCATGCCAGGACAGGGCCTCGGACAGGATATGCGGGGTCTGTCCGGGCTTGGCCTGGGCGCAGGCGCGGTCAAAGTAATCCTGGAGCAGGGGCCGGTAATCCGGGTGCGCAATGGCGATCATGGCCTTGGCCCGCTCACGCGGGCACTTGCCGCGCAGGTCGGCAAAGCCATACTCTGTCACGACCACCATGGTGTCGTGTTCGGTGTGGTCAATGTGGGAGGCAAAGGGCACGATGGAGGAGATCGCGCCGTTCTTGGCCACAGACCCGCTCAAAAAGATGGAGACATAGCCGTTTCTGGCAAAGTCACCGGAACCGCCAATGCCGTTCATCATGGCTGTGCCCATGACGTGCGTGGAGTTGACGTTACCGTAAATATCCGCCTCCAGCATACCGTTCATGCCAATGACACCTATGCGGCGGATGACTTCCGGGTTGTTGGAGTACTCCTGGGGCCGCAAGATGATGTGCTTGCTGTAGAAGGCCACGTGCTTGCGGAACTCTTCCACCGCATCCGGGGAGAGCGAAATGGTGGCAGTGCTGGCCATGTCAACCACGCCGTCTTTAATCAGCTCCAGAAGCCCGTCCTGAATCACCTCGGTGTAGCACTCCAGTCCCTTGTAGCCAGCGCGCTTGAGACCGTCCAGAACCGCGTTCGCCACGTTGCCGATGCCGGACTGGAGCGGCAGGAGCTTGCCCTTGGGCAGACGACCGGTAGCTTCCTCCTGCTTCAGGAACTCCACCACGTGATCGCCAATGGCGCGGCTGACCTCGTCAATGTCTGCAAACTTGTTGACCCGGTCCCCGGATTCGGTCAGTACCACAGCCACAACCTTGTTCGGGTCCACGTCCATGTAGGGCGAGCCGATACGGTCGCTCACCTTGGTGATAGCCAAGGGTTTGCGGTTGGGCGCAAGACCCAGAAGGGCGATGTCGTGAATGCCTTCCAGCTCCGGTGGCTGGAAGTTGTTGACCTCAAGAATGATCTTGTCTGCCAGCTTGAGCCAGAGCGGATTGTTGCCCACAGAGGTGGATGGAATCAGCCTGCCGTCTTCCGTGATGCCGGTCACTTCAATGATGGCCCAGTCCATCTTGCCAAAGAAGCCTGCCTCAACCTGCCCGGCCAGAGAGGAAAGATGCACGTCCATGTAGCCCGCACGACCACTGTTCACCAAGGCCCGCATGTTTTTGTCTGTGAAAAAGGGCGTGCGGAAGGAGATGGCTTCAGCCTCGGCCAGAACGCCTTCGGCCTGGGCGTCTGTGGAGGCACCGGAATAGATGCTGATCTTGAATTCCTTGCCTTCAGCGTGCAGTTTTTTGGCGCGCTCCGCCAGTTTCGGCGGGACCAGCAAGGGACAGCCGGAACCCACGAAACCGCTGAAACCGACAACCGCGCCGTTGGGTACAAGTTCTGCGGCCTGTTCCGCGCTCATGATCTTGCTTAAAAACGCCTTGTTTTTGACTCTGCTGGCATCGGTGACTTCCCGTGCTTCCATTTGTAACCTCCTTGTTAAAAACAGTTGAGTGATATGTATCCGGCCAAAGGCTGATCTGGCTGCCTCTGGCGCGTGACAGTCGCGCTGCTGCTTCCGGGAGTCTTTGTTCGCAAAAACAGAGGCCCGGCAAAAGCGCAATTTTGCGCCGAAACATACCCAATCTTGGCGAAAGCGGCAAGGAGAAGGAAAAAGAGACAGCGTGTTGCTGTACAAATTTTCAAGAAAACCTGGAGCTGTCAGAATCGATATTTGATCTTCGTCATTATTGTACTTTGACAGGTATTCATTACACTATTGTGAATACAGTTTTTTAGAGTAAGCGCAGTAAAATCTTGCACTTTCAGCGCTCATGGCGTAGTTGGTGGCAAAACCGTGTCATTTGTAATCGCAAAACATGATTACGCTTACTAGAGCATTTCCGTTTTCATTTTAGAGATTTTGCCCTTCTGAAATGAAATACCC
>CAMNHX010000236.1 GCA_946539945.1 uncultured Desulfobulbus sp.
TGCATCCAGACCATTGGCGGCGAGGTCTTCCAGCGCAACAACTCCAGGCTGGTGGAAGCCTTTTTGTGGGAAACTGTGCGCTTTGGCTTCCAGTACGCCAGCGTGCGCGGTGTGGATGAGGACTGGCAGCCCATCACCAACCCGGATCACCTCACCAATATCCGGGTCTGGCTCTCCCTGATTGAGCAGGAACCCAAGTGGTGCTCCACACTCTTTTCCGCGTTGATTATCAATCTGCACCTGTCTGGAACCTGCGTGCGCGACACAGACCTTTTCCAGCGAGACATCACCCAGCTTCTGAACCATCCCATTGCCCCGATTTACAATCTGGCCAAGCAGTTCACCAAGATGATGCCGGTCTTTTTCAACGACATCGGCGCAGAAGGCGAACTGCGCGATGTATCCACCGAGTTGGACGAGGGACACCGCCGCAAGGACAAACTCATCCATTTCCTGCGCAAGCAGGCGCACGTGGAGTCCAACAACCTGATTGTGGGCTTTATTGAAGGCATCTTTCTCTTCTGGCTGGATCTGGATACCAGTCATGTTGCGCCCTTTGTGCCAGAAGAGGTGCTCTCGCAGATTGATCCGCAAGGTCCCTTTGTGCGCGAGCAGCACCTGCTTGCCCAGCGCATCCAGAAGGACTGCGCCATCTGGAAGCTCTCCCAGCTTCTGGCCTGGCAAGATGAGGACCGGGACCGCTATCTGGCCCAACAGACCGATATTTCCGAAGTGGAGCGGATGCGCTACTCCAGGCTGCACCGGATGTACAAACTCTTGCATGTAAAGTACAACCTCTCGCTCCCTGAAATTCAGGTTCAGCTCAAGCACGCCATTCAAGGCGGTTTCCCGGAACTTGAGCAGCTCTTGCAGACGCTGGAGCAGGAGAAAGACCCCTTTGTCTGTCTGGAAGCGCTGCTGGACGAGCTGGAAAACCTGAAAACCGTCATTTTAAGCGAGGAAAAATTTGAACCCACCGAGCAGATCTACCACAAGCGCCATATTGCCGTGGACATCCCCTCGGTGTATGGCCGCTACAGCGAACGCAAGTTTGACGCCCTAGGCCTGACCTTCCGCCTGGAGACGCTGGCAAACGTGTATCTGGAGCGCCTCTTTGACACGGTGAACATGTCCTTTATCACCAAGGCCACCTTTATCAGCATTCTGCGCTGTTTGAAGGTGTTCTCAAGGGCCTTGAACGTGGACGGCATCGGTAGCCGCAGACTGGACACCTATATCGGGATGCTGGAGTCCAGCATTGACATCCGCCGCTTCTCCTACACCCAGCATCTGGACATCATGCGCGGGCTTTCAGAAGGCGTGAAAGACATCATCTATGCCTATTACACCAATATCCACCAGAATAACCTGTCCATCATCGTGCCCCAGGTGGGTCTGGACAACCTTCTGCCCAAGTACCGCAAGGTCTGGGACAGTGATCCCAAGAATATGCCGGAAAACGTGCTCCGTATTTCAGAGATCTTTTTCCGTGACCTGATTGCCACCACCTTTGGTCTGCAACATCTGGACAACTTTATCGGTAAGGTTATCAGCACCTTGGAAGCCCAGCAGGATATGCTGGATCAGGACACCCTGGATCTGCTCATGACCTATAACCCGAAAATGGCCATCAGCCTGATTCATACTCCCAATTCACTCACCAATAACCTGATTCATCTGGGTAACAAGGGCTACAATCTGATGATCCTTGCAGGTGAAGACAAACCTGTGCCACCAGCCTTTGTCATTACCACTGAAGTGTTCCGCTGTCACAGGGCGCTGCAGAGCTTTGACCGGGCAAGGGAAGAGTTCATGCGCCGCCTGCGCCGTGCGGTCACTGAAGTGGAAAACCGCACCGGACTGGTTTTCGGGTCAACGGACAAACCGCTCTTGCTCTCTGTGCGTTCTGGATCGGCCATTTCCATGCCGGGCATCATGTCAACCATCCACAACGTGGGCGCAAACGAAGAGTTGGTGGAGGAATATGTGGGCTTGCACCCGGATCGCGCCTACTTTGCCTGGGACAATTTCCGCCGCCTGCAACAGTCCTGGGGTATGTGCAGCGACATGGATCGCGAGGATTTTCAGGGGCTGATGAACGCGCACAAACACCGGTATCAGGTACGCTACAAGCGCGAGTTCTCCGCAGAGGCCATGCACGAACTGGCCCTGAAATACCAGCAGCTTGTCCGTACCCGGGGCTTTGCCATGCCAGACGATCCCTGGCTGCAACTGGTGGGTGCGGTTGAGCTTGTTCTGCGCTCTTGGGACACACCCAAGGCAAGAGATTACCGCCACCTCATGCGCGTCTCTGACGACTGGGGCACAGCAGTGATCGTGCAAACCATGGCATACGGCAATCTGGGCGCACAGGCAGGCAGCGGGGTCTGTTTTACCGCGCATCCTTACCGCAAGGTGCGGCGCGTGGCGCTCTGGGGTGACTATGCCACTGGTGATCAGGGCGAAGACATTGTTTCCGGTCTGGTCACCAGCCATCCGATCTCTGTGGAGCAGGCGGAGATTGACGGTCGCGATGAGGACATGAGTCTGGAGCGCCGCTTCCCGGAGATCTATCAGCGGCTTTTGGCCATCAGCCGGGAACTGGTGTATGACAAGGGCTGGAACGCGCAGGAAATTGAATTTACCTTTGAAGGCCCAGCAGCAGATCAGCTCTTCCTCCTGCAAAGCAGGGACATGATCACCATCAAGAAGAAGGAGCATCTGATGGTGTTCGAGGATTCCGACCTGGCTCACAGGCACATTGTTGCCAAAGGCATTGGTGTTTCCGGGTCTGCCATGAGTGGCAGGGCAGTCTTTACCGAGGAGCATATCCGCGAACTCCGGCGCACTGCGCCGGGCGTGCCGCTTATTTTGCTTCGCCAGGACACCGTGCCGGAAGACATCCGGGAAATTTCCCTGACTGATGGCGTAGTTACCTCCCGGGGCGGCCAGACCTCGCACGCTTCAGTCATGGCGACGCGGCTGGAAAAAACCTGCGTGGTTGGCTGTCGGGAGATGCAGGTCTATGAGGCTGAAGGCTATGCGCAAATTGGAGACCTGCGCATCAACTTTGGCGATCCTGTTGCCATTGACGGGCGTCACGGGCTGCTGATGCAGGGCAACTATCCCATCAACGAGGAGGTGCATATTTTGCCGCTGTGACTCTCGACTGTTTCAGGGTAGCCTGTGAAATTGAGCAAGACTTGGTGGAAAAGCCGGGGAAGAAGGCGAACAAGGAAGCCATTGTGAACCGGCTTGAAAATCTGGGGACAGCGTGAGACAAGCCCGGCTCACCTGTGCAGTGAGTGTTGTCATGCCGCCACCAGCAACAGAAAGTCTTCGCAGTGATTCAGGGCTGGCCCCAAGCCTTGCCTGAACACGGGAGCGAAAGCCAATGGTCACTTGCCGGATTACGAATCCGTAGGTCGGGAGTTCGAATCTCTCCTGGTGCGCCAGTAAATTCAGGCACTTACGGGGGTAGCCCTGTAAGTGCCTTTTTCGTGGTGACGCTCCAGACAAGGTTCACCTCATTCAGATTTTTCAAACCAGAGAAGATTCACCCAACCGCCCGGAGAGAAATCAGGCTGTCTGGACCGTACTCTTCCCTCCCTTTTGCGTCTTCCACCAACCGCCCGGAACCACGAAGCGCCGCCAGAAAGTCAGCCTCACCCGATAGCTGTACGCTTCTGCCGCTCGGTGTAGCCGCGCTCCTTGCCCCGCGTCTTCAAGAGGAAACACACTGCCCACGCCTCGCCCCGCCTTCCTTCACAGTAGTAATCAGACTCTCCTCTGCAAGGTCAAGCGCTTGCTCTTCAGCTTCCATCCGGGCCTGCTGAAGCCGCTCACTCCTTTTGGCTGTGTTAGGGGGTGTTTACACAAGTGTAACATTCTGATAACATTCAAAAGATCTCCA
>CAMNHX010000237.1 GCA_946539945.1 uncultured Desulfobulbus sp.
GACCCGCCCGTGTCTGAACCCAAGGCAGCCAGGCATTCGTCCGCTGCCACAGCTGCCGCAGTGCCGCCGCTGGACCCGCCGCAGATGTATCCGGCTTTCCACGGGTTTTCCGGGGTCTGGAAGGCGCAGTGTTCTGAAGTGGAACCCATTGCGAACTCGTCCATGGCCTGCTTGCCCAGAATGACCGCTCCCTCTGCCAGGAGTTTGTCAACCACTGTGGCGTTGTAGGGCGCGACAAAATGTTCAAGTATCCGGGACCCGCAGGTAGTGGGCAGTTCCTTGGTGCAGAGCAGGTCTTTCAGACCAAGGGGAGCGCCGCAGAGCAGACCAGCTTGTCCTGCCTGGCGGGCCTTGTCCGCCTCTTTGGCAGCCTGGCGCGCCTGTTCCGCGCCCACTGCCAAATAGGCTTTGACGCGACCGTCAACCGCTTCAATACGCGCAAGATGCGCTTCTGTCAGTTCAAGGGCGGTGATTTCGCCCTTTTCCAGCAAATTCAGGGCTTCAGCAAGGCCCAAGGTGTGCAGTGCATTCATGGCGTGCGGCATTCAGGAAATGACTTTGGGAACCACAAAGGCTTCTTCGTTGCGCTGGGGCGCGTTTTTCAGGGCTTCTTCACGGGGGAGCGAAGCTCTGACCTCATCGTCCCGAAGCGCGTTGACCGCGTCCAAGGTGTGGGTGGTGGGGGCAACACCGGTGATGTCAACCTCGTCCAGTTTGGCGGCGTAGCGCAGAATGGCGTCCAGTTGTCCGGCCATCCGCGCCAGAGCCTCGGCATCCATATCCAGTCGGGCCAGTTTGGCCACATGTGCAAGTTCTTCCTGATCCAGCATGGCGTTCTGTGGGAAAAAGGGAAAAAAGGGGACTGCAAGGCCCGCATTTATACCGTGAAGCCAAGGAAAGCACAAGGCAAGATGCCCAGAGCGCCCTCTGTCCTCCCAAGAGGCTCGGTTCCGCTTTCCGTTTGCAATTTGCCGGACAGACCTGTAAACAGGCGGCACACCTCTTCTGGAAGATTCTGGAGCCTCTCATGCACGCAAGACGACATCCCTTTCGCCCTCTCTGCCTTCTGGGGCTGCTGTTGACAGCCCTCTTGCTTCTGCCCAATCCGGCTCTTGCCCGGCCCCTCACAATTCTGGTCAGCACCTTTCCCATCTGGCAACTGACCCGTAACCTCACCCAAGGCAGTACAGCCTTGGACGTGGCACTGCTGATCCCGGCAAATCTGGGCTGTCCGCACGACTACGCCCTGACCCCGCAGGATATGCGCAAACTGGCAGAGGCAGACGCGCTGATCGTCAACGGTCTGGGGATGGAGGAGTTTCTGGGTGCGCCGCTGGCACAGGCCAATCCGAAGATCACGCTTATCGACAGCAGCGCAGGCATTGCTGATCTGCTCCCCTTGGAGAGCGAGCACGGTCATGCGCACGGGGAGCATCAGCATGGAGAACACCAGCACCAGACCTTCAATCCCCATCTCTTTGCCAGTCCGCGTATGGCAGCCCTGCAGGCGAAGGCCATTGCCCAAGCACTGATCAAACTCGCGCCTGCGGAAAAAGCCCTGCTCACCCGTAACGCCTCTGCCCTTGACGCCCGCTTGCAGACCCTGGCTGCAGAGTGCGCGGCAACAGGCAAGCGCCTCAAAAACCCCCGCATTGTGACCCAGCACGGGGTTTTTGACTATCTGGCCAGAGACATGGACCTGCAGATTGTGGCGGTGATTGCCGCGCATCCGGGACAGGATCCCTCTGCTGCTGAAGTCTTGCGGCTGGTTGAGCGGATACGCAAGGAAAAGGCTGCCGCAGTTTTTACAGAACCCCAGTATCCAGGCGGCACTGCGGCAACGCTGGCCAAGGAGGCTGGCGTCCCCCTGGCTGAACTGGACCCGCTTGCCAGCGGCCCGGAGAACGCGCCCCTGGACCTGTATGAGCGCGTCATGCGCCAAAACCTCAAAACCCTGTCTGAAATCCTTGGAAGCAAGTAAGCCAGCAGCAGCCCTGCGCTTTGAGCATTTGAGCGTCCAGCGCGGTGGTCTGCAGGTTCTGGAAGACGTAAACGCCAGCGTACCCCGAGGAAGCTGCACTGCCATTGTTGGTCCCAACGGCGCAGGCAAGACCACGCTCCTGAAGGCGCTTCTGGGCGAGTTGCCGCATCAGGGTGGCATCCTCTTTCCCGACTGTCCACCGGGCCAGCGGCTGCGCGTGGGCTATGTGCCGCAGAAGCTGGATTTTGACCGGGGTCTGCCGCTCACAGTGGCGGAATTTCTCGCCCTGGGCTTTCAGAGAAGACCACTCTGGTTTGGCGTGGCAAGGCGCTGGCGTTGCCGCGCCGAAGAACTCCTGGCTGCGGTACAGGCCCGGAAACTGGTCAAGCGCCGTCTGGGCGCCTTGTCTGGCGGTGAACTGCAAAGAGTGCTTTTGGCTCTGGCCCTCTTGCAGGATCCGGAACTGCTGCTTCTGGACGAACCCGAAGCTGGGGTCGACTTTCGCGGTGGCTTCGTGTTCTGCGAACTTCTGGAAAGCCTGCGTCAGGAGCGGCACTTTACCCAGCTCATGGTCAGCCATGACTTGTCCATTGTAACCCATCACGCCACCCATGTCATTTGCCTGAACCGCCGGGTTCTGGCCGAAGGCCCTCCGCGTGAAACGCTCTTGCCTGCCACCTTGAGCGCCACCTTTGGCCTGCACATGGGGCTGGTCAACCTGCACTCCATGCCCTGCGCTCAAGCAGGCTGCACTGCAGCCTGCTGCTGCCCTCAAAACCATGCCTGATCTTGCCTTTTTGTACGCGCCCCTGGCTTACCTGCCCTTTGCCTGCATGGAGGCGCGTTTCATGCAGCAGGCGCTTTTGGCGCTTCTCCTGCTTGCGCCCATGACTGCGGTCATGGGTATTCTGGTGGTCAACTGCCGCATGGCCTTTTTTGCCGAGGCTATCAGCCATTCCGCCTTTACCGGCGTGGCCTTGGGTGTACTCCTTTCAGCCCCGCCTGATCTGATCATGCCGCTCTTTGGTCTGCTGGTTGGTTTGGGGATTGTGGCTGCGCAAAGCCGCAGCAGTCTGGGCAGTGACACGGTGATTGGTGTCTTTTTTTCCGGCATGGTGGCCTTTGGTCTGGCGATGGTCAGCCGGGACCGCTCACTTGCCCGCGATATGCAGCGCTTTCTGTACGGCGACATTTTAAGCATCAGTAACGGAGAAATCTGGGTGCTGCTCTTGCTCTTTGTGGTGGTTCTGGGCTTTCTGTCCTGCACCTATAACCGGCTGCTGTATGCAGGTATGAACGCCACTCTGGCCAGGACGCACCGCGTGCCGGTGCAGGCGCTCCAATATGTGTTTTGCGGCCTACTGGCCCTGTTGGTGATGTTTTCCGTGCAGGCGGTGGGCGTGTTTCTGGTGACTGCCTTGCTGGTGGTTCCAGCGGCCACTGCCCGGAACCTGTCCCAAAGCGCAGGCGCGATGTTCTGGTGGGCCTTGGCCATCAGCGTGGTTTCGGCAGTGAGCGGACTGCTCATCTCTGCGCAAAACTGGGCGCAAACCGCCACTGGCGCGACCATTGTTCTTGTGGCTTGCGCCTGCTTTGCCGCAAGTCTGGTTGTGGTGCGGCTGCGGCGGGAGTGAGGTGTTGAAGTGCTTCTCGAATGTACGATGGCTTCGTCCGCCAGATCGCGCCGCCGGAATTGGGTGGCGTGCTGGACCGGTTCGGCATTCGGGAAGCCCCGGTGAAGTTCGCGAAGATGCAGAAGTTCAAGCGGATGCGGGGACAATTGGACGGATTTTGACATCCTCCCCCGCCTTTAGGCGGGGGATTCCTACCGCGTTCAGGAGCAAAGACAACACTCCTGAATCACTTCGGTGGGTTCCTGCTTCAACGAGACTGCCCAGAGGAACA
>CAMNHX010000238.1 GCA_946539945.1 uncultured Desulfobulbus sp.
TCCAGCGTTTCAGCGTAGAGTTCCACTGTATGCTTGACGCGCACGTCATCATGGTTGTGGGAAAGCACGTCTTCCAGCTGCATCATGCAGGCCGGACAGCCGGCAGCCACGATTTTTGCGCCGCTGGCCACTACGTTGTCACGCTTTCTCTGCCCGATCTTGCGGGAATAGTCATAGTGAAACAGGTTAAAGGACCCGCCACAGCCGCAGCAGCGGTCTGCCTCTGCCATTTCCGTCATTTTGTAGGCCGGATTGGCGGCAATCACGGTGCGGGGCTGGCTGGCTACACCGAGAGACTTCTTGAGATGGCAGGAGTCGTGATAGGTCACGCTCACGGCATCTGCATGGGCTTCGGCAGGCTGCACCTTGAGCACATCCACCAGAAAGGCGTTGATGTCTATGGCCTTGTCGCCCAGTTCCCGCGCAATGCGGGACTCTCTGGCCTCGTCCAGTCGGGCCGCGTAATGGGGCCAGTGTTCCTTGATGGTGGCGGTGCAGGAGGAACAGGGGGTAACAATGTAGTCAAAGTCGCCGTTCTGAAACGCCTTGATATTGGCCCGCAACTGCGACAGCATCCCCTTGACATCACCGGAAGACAGGGCCGGGATACCGCAACAGGCCATGTTGGCAGGCATGAAGACCGCTACCTTGTGGTGCTTGAGCACCTTCAGGCAGGCTTCAGCCATGCCGGTGTACATCTTGTCGCCCACGCAACCGGGAAAGAAGGCTACCTTGAGACCGCCTTCCACACGCGGCTCGTCCAGCACGCCGTGCCTGATGTGCAGGGGAATCTTTGCCAGCGGGTGAACGTGGCGATCCCCCAGCATGAAGTCCAGCATGGGGGCGCAGACCGTGCCCTGACTGTCCTTGCTGCTGCGGAAGAGCAGGGGTTGCAGGGGCGCACCCATACGCATGGCCAGGTTGAACAGGACAGGATGGGCCAGCACCTGCCGGAACACCAATTTCTTGAGGGGATGCAGACCGAGATAGCCGTTGACCACCTCACGGGCTTCCATGAAGATGTCCATGATCTTGACACCCGGTGGGCAGGATGCCTGACAGGACCCGCAGAGCAGGCAGCGCCCCAGTTTTTCGGCCAGGGCCTCTGGATCGCGCAGGATCTCGTGGGCCAAGTTATCGATCAGGGCCAGCTTGCCCCGGGCCACGTCAGCCTCCATGCCGCTTGCCCCGAACATGGGACACACTGCCTGACAGTTGCCGCACTTCATGCAGGCAATCAGCCTGTCGTCCAGCGCCATGAGGCGCTGGGCCAGTTCGTGCAGATCGCTCATACGCGCCTCCCTCAAATGCCGACCAGTTTGCTGGGGTTCAAGAGTCCCTTGGGATCAAGGGCCTTGCGCAGACGCTGGGAGAAGAGAATGGTGCCCCGCGAGGTTTCCTTTTCCATCCACTTGGCCTTGGCTGTGCCAATGCCGTGTTCGCCGGACAGTGTGCCTTTCAGCTTGATGGCCACGTCAAACATCTCGTCAATGGCTGCTTCCACGCGGCTGAACTCGTCCTTGTCGCGCTTGTCGCAGAGGAAGGTGGGGTGCAGGTTGCCGTCGCCTGCATGACCAAAGGTGCCGACATCCAGCCGGTACTTGGCAGCAATATCGTTGACCGCCTTGACCATGGCTGGAATCTGGGAGCGCGGCACTGTGGCGTCTTCCAGAACCGTGGTCGGACGGCAGCGGGCCAGAACCGGCAGGGCCATGCGGCGGGCCTCCCAGAGTTTGAACTTCTCGTCTGTGTCTTTGGGAACGTGTACGGCTGTGGCCTGATTGGCGTGCAGCACCTTTTCCACTGCTGCTGCATCGTCTTCCACCTGGGCCGGATGCCCGTCCACCTCGATCAGCAGGATCGCGCCCGCCTCACGGGGCAGGCCCGCGTGCGTGAAGTCATCCACACGCACAATGGTATTGTTGTCCAAAAACTCCAGGGTGCAGGGGACCACGTGGGCCGCAATGATGCCTGCTACCGCGTCAGCCGCGTTCTGCACGTCCGCGAACACAGCCATGAGCGCCCGACTCGCCTTGGGCGGCGGAATCAGTTTGAGGATGGCCTCGGAAATAACGCCCAGTGTGCCTTCGGACTGGACCAGCATACCGGCCAGGTTGTAGCCGGTCACGCACTTGACTGTCCTTGACCCGGACTTGACGATCTCGCCCGTGGCGTCAAAGAACTCAAGACCCATGACGTAATCCTTGGTAACACCGTACTTGAGACCGCGCAGACCACCTGCATTTTCCGCGATATTGCCAGCCAGGGTTGACACTGCCTGGGAACCGGGGTCTGGCGGATAGAAAAGCCCCTGCCGGGCCACCTCTGCGGCAAATTGGGCAGTGACCACGCCCGGTTCCACCACCGCGTAAAGGTCGTCCCGATTGATTTCCAGAATGCGGTTCAGCCCGGTGGTGAGAATGACCACGGTTTCCGAGGTGTCAGGAATAGTGCCACCTGACAGGTTGGTCCCAGCCCCGCGCACGGTCATGGGGATGCCATTTTCGTACAGCTTTTTCACGCATCGCCCGAGCTGCTCCTGTGTGGTGGGTCGGACCACAAAAGCCGGGACAACAGGTTTCAGCACTGCCGCATCATACGCATAGCTCATGCGGTCAGCCTCGGAGCTGAAGACGTTTTCCGCGCCAAGCAGTTCCTGAAATTCCTTGATCAACGCTTGGTTTGCCATAAAGCCTCCTCTATGGTTGGGGTGTTTGCTGTCCGCCCGGACCGCCAGTGAGTCCGGCATGGATTCTGTCGGGCTTGCGTGGAGAAACACCACAGACAACAAGCTCTTGCCTGACTACAAAAAGAAGCTGCTCTTATATAAAATTTTCTGAAATTCTTCAAGAAATGCCGTGAGAAGTCCCTGATTTTCCGGCACTTGCACGTTGAATGCAGGAGCAGGCAAGCGGATACCGGAAGGTGCAGGCAGCATCCATCAGGGGAGAGAGGGAAAACGCAGAACCGCTGGCAGGTGGAACGCCCGGCCTTTGAGTGAGGATTCAGGAATCCGGGAAGAAAGGGAGGCGATTTGCCTGGAGACCGGTCTCTTCCTGTTGGGAAGAAATCCCCTCTTCTTGTCTGGCAGTGTTGTCTGTGGTAGCGTGTTTTCTGATCGGATTCTATTCAACCAAGCGCAAGGCGAGTTGAGCACAGAGGGAATATATGGCGATCTTTTTTACGGCAGACACCCACCTTGGCCACGTCAATATTCTGCGCTACTGCAAGCGGCCCTTCCGGGATGCGGTGGAGATGGACGAGGCAATATATGCCAACTGGGCTACCGTGGTCCAACCCAAGGATACTGTGTATCATCTGGGAGACGTGGCCTTTGGCAGTGAGGAGAACGTGGACAGGACCGTGCAGAGGCTGCAGGCCCTGCCGGGCGAGAAGTATCTGATTCCCGGCAACCACGATTACCGCTATCCTGAACTTCTGGCCGAAGCTTTCACCGAAGTTCTGCCGCCGCTTTACGAGTTCAGCGCACAGTGTCGGCGTCAAGGCTGGCGTCTCGTGCTTTGCCATTACCCGCTTTTGACCTGGCATCGCATCCGTCAGGGCGCCTTGCATCTGCACGGCCATGTACACGGGCGTTTGCCTGCCGAAGGGCGTCGGATTGATGTGGGCGTTGACCTGTGGGGTTTTACCCCGGTTCGGCTGGAGAGCATTCTGGACCACTTGGCCCCGACGCCGGACTCTACATTGCAGGAATGGGCTTGAACTGTTTACTCGAAATTTAATCAAATCTATGCAAACCTCTCCAAAATGATAAGGTGTTCGGGAAAGACCATGTGCCTTGACAGTGCCGCTCCCTTTGGAATAGCCTATTTTTGGCGGTGAGTTCCACCGTGTCAGCCTGTGGAGCGGTCGTGAGAGCCTTTG
>CAMNHX010000239.1 GCA_946539945.1 uncultured Desulfobulbus sp.
GCCCTCCTCCATGGCCTTGTACACCAGATCGTCTTCCCGTTTGCCCATCAGAGCGCCGGTGGGGCAGACAATCACGCACTGGCCACACATCAGGCAGGGTGAATCAGCCATGCGCACGTTGCCCGCAGGCCCCACCATCGTGTTGAAGCCCCGCTCGCTGAAGCCCAGAATGCCGTTGCCGTGGGCGCTCATGCAACGCGCCACACAGCGCCCGCAGAGGATGCACTTGGAAGAGTCCCGAACCAGAGAGGGGTTGAGCGCATCGAACACCACAGGGGTTTTCTTGCCCTGAAACTTGTGGTCTCGTGCCCCGGTCAGCTTGGCGGCGTAGAGCAGCTCGCAGGTCCCGTTTTTCACGCACTGCTGGCAGTCCTGGGAGTGATTGGACAGGAGCAGTTCCACGCTGGCCCGTCTGGCCCGCAAGGCGCGGGGCGAGGAGATGATCACCTCCAGGCCCTCATGCACCGGATAAACGCAGGAAGCCACCAAACCCCGGGCGCCCTTGACCTCCACCAGGCAAACCCGACAGGAACCCTGGCTGCATTCGCCGTGGTTGTAGGCGCAGAGGGTGGGCAGCTCATAGCCGCAACGCCGTGCCGCCTCCAGGATGGTCATGTTCTTCGGCACCTGATAGGAGACGCCTTCAATCTTGATCTGTACCATGTCTCTGTCCCTCCCTTACCTGATGTAAATGGCTTCGAATTTGCACGTCGCCAGGCACATGCCACACTTCACGCAGAGGTCCTGCTGAATCTCAAAAGGCGTCTTGCCAGGCATACCGGTGATGGCCTTCACCGGGCACTTGCGGGCGCAGAGCGAGCACATTTTGCACTTGTCGGACTGGACGCGGTAGGTGATCAGGCTCTTGCAGATCCTGGCCGGACACTTCTTGTCCATGATATGGGCAATGTACTCTTCCCGGAAGTGCCGGATGGTTGACTGGATAGGATTGGCCGCAGTCTGGCCCAGACCACAGAGAGAATTTTCCCGCACCACCTCGCCAAGCTCTTCAAGCTCTTCAAAGTCCCGCATGGTTCCCTTGCCCTCGGTGATCCGCTCCAGGATTTCCAGCATTCGACTGGTCCCGATACGGCAGGGCGAACACTTGCCACAACTCTCATCGCAGATGAAGCTCATGTAGAACTTGGCCACATCCACCATGCAGTTGTCCTCGTCCATGACAATGGCCCCACCAGAACCCATCATGCTGCCAGCAGCCACCATGTTGTCAAAGTCAATGGCTGTGTCCAGAAACTCCTCGGTCAGACAGCCGCCCGAAGGACCGCCGGTCTGAATGGCCTTGAACTTCTTGCCCTCCGGGATGCCGCCGCCCACTTCAAAGATCAGTTCCCGGAGCGTCGCGCCCATAGGGATTTCCACCAGGCCCACGTTGTTGATCTTGCCGCCCAGGGCAAAGACCTTGGTCCCCTTGGACTTTTCCGTGCCGTAGCGGGTAAAGGCTTCCAGTCCCTCGCGCAGGATGTAGGGCACTGTGGCCAGGGTCTCCACGTTGTTGACAATGGTCGGCTTGCCCCAAAGCCCTTTCACTGCCGGGAAGGGCGGTCTGGGCCAGGGCATACCCCGTCGGCCCATGATGGAGTTTAGAAGCGCTGTTTCCTCACCGCAGACAAAGGCCCCAGCGCCCGGGCGGATCTCCAGACGGAAGCTGAAGCCTGTGCCCAGAATGTTGTCGCCGAGTAAGCCTGCCTCTTCCAGAGTATGGATGGCCTGGCCCACGCACTCCAAAGCCACGGGATACTCTGCCCGGATGTAGAAACAGCCCCGGCTCGCGCCAATGGCGTAACCCGCGATCATCATGCCCTCTATGACTGCAAAGGGATTACCCTCCAGAATGGATCGGTCCATGAAAGCTCCGGGATCGCCTTCATCGCCGTTGCAGACCACGAACTTCTCATCGCCCTCGGTTTCAGCGGCAAACTGCCACTTCCTGCCTGTGGGAAAACCGCCGCCGCCCCGACCACGCAGACCGGATGCAGTCACCAGTTCCACAACCTCACGGGGAGACAGGGACAGCGCCTTTCGCAAGCCCTGAAAAGCGCCAGCGCCAATGGCCTCATCCATGTTCCGGGGGTTGATGTTGCCACAGCCGTGCAAGGCAATGCGCACCTGCCGCTTGTAAAAGGTGATGTCGTCCTGCCGCTGTGTCTTCTGGCCGCTAGTCGGCTCCACGTAGAGCAGGCGATCCACGGTTTGACCGCCAGCTAGGTCGCTGTTCACGATTTCATCCACATCGTCCACTGTCACGAGGCGGTAGAGCGTGTCTTCCGGGTAGATCTTCACAAAGGGGCCTTGGGAGCAAAGCCCAAAACAGCCCACCTGATTCACTGTTACCCGGTCTGCCAGTCCCCCGGTCTCCACGCGACTCAAGAAGCTCTCGTAAATCTCCTGGGAGTTGGAACTCAAGCAGCCGGTTCCACCGCAGACCAACACGTGGCGCTTGCCGTCCGCGCCTGAAAATTTTTGCTCCAGCGCCTCGGTGCAGGCGTCAATCCTGACGCCAAGTTCATCCAGATTCCTGATCACGGTCATGGCGTTTACCTCCCTTTGCTGCGGTATTCCGCGATGATTGTGGGGACCTTGTCCACGGTCAGCTTGGGATAGACCTTGCCGTTGATGGACACTGCTGGCGCAATGCCGCAGGCGCCGATGCAGTGGAGCGCATCAATAGTGAACATGCCGTCGTCCGTGGTCTGGCCCGGTCCGATGCCCAGAACCGCGCCGAACTGGTCAAAGATCTTCTGTGCGCCCTTGACATAGCAGGCTGTGCCCAGGCAACAGCCGATAACGTATTTGCCTTTAGGCTCCATGGAGAAAAGTGCGTAGAAGGTGACCACGCCATAAATTTCCGCAACCGGGATGCCGGTGCGTTCAGAGACAATCTCCTGAACTTCCAGAGGAATGTAGCCGTACTCCTTCTGGATCTCGCTCAGGATGAGGATGAGGGGGGTGACTTCAGTCGCGTGCCGGTCGCAGATCTCCTCGATCTTTTTGACCGCAGCTTCCTGTAAAGATGCCATGGGACGCCTCCTGGGGAAAGGTGGGTGAAAGAGCATTTCCCAAGAAAATGCCAAGTCATGGGTTTTTTTTGTTTTGCGTGTTTCCGGGAAACAGGTAAACCTGTCAGGCTGTCAGCGGCAGGACCTGCCGCGTTCCGTCCGCAGGCGGAACAGGACAGGATGAAACAAAAATTTCCCATGACTGCGACTATACTGGCCGCATACCCTGCTTTCTATCAGGATAATCCAAAAAAAATTATCACAATCGTATCATGACGACAGAACAGACAGGATCAGGCGAGCCGGAGGGGTGCGAGACGGGACAGAGCCACTCAAGGGATTACCCGGTCTGCATCAATATGGAAAACATCGTTGAGTTTCCTGAATTCCAGACAACCGCGCACTGGGTTGACAGCATCCAGGTGATTCTGGTGCGGGAGGGACGCATGTACATGTTGATCAATGGTGAGGTCGTTGTGGTGCGGGCAGGCGACTTCATCCTGATCCCGCCGAAACAGATCCACAGTTTTTTTGCCATCAACGCGGAAAGCTGCCTTTATATATATATTTTCTTTGGAGAGGATATTTTCACAAACAGCAGATTCATTATTGACAAATTCATCAATCAGATAATATTCAACAAAGATGTTGACTATTATCATATAATAAACAATGCTCGACTCAATGGTATCATCAATAGTATCTACGATTTGAATGCAAGAAAGGAGGAGAGCTATCAGCTCAACATTATAGGACATCTCCACTGTCTGCTTTCAGAGATATACATCTTTTTTCCTCGTAATGGACCTCAAAAGGACAACAAGCAGGGTGAAATGCTTCCCCTGTTGCGCAGAATGATGAAGTA
>CAMNHX010000240.1 GCA_946539945.1 uncultured Desulfobulbus sp.
CCTTGAACCAATGGCAAAAACAGTATGCGGCATGGAAGGCAGACAAGAGCCTGCCTCAACCCAACCAGTACGCCCTGCGCCGTCAGTTGAACGCCATCAAGCGGGAACAGTTCCCTTGGATGCTGGAAGTCACCAAGTGTGCGCCGCAGTTGGCGATTAGAGCGTTTCCGCTTTGTCTGTTTACTCCTTTCCCCGCTTCGCTGGAAAGCCTGCATTTCCAGCGCGACTTTCCAGCAAAGTGGGAAATGTAGACACCTGTTTTGCCACGTTTCGCTCAACATGACATAAAAAGTAAAAACAAAAACGCTCTCTAAAAAATGAAAGTGAAAATACTATAGGCAGCTATTTGAAAGATCATAAAAGTTATTTGCCCATTTCTCGTCAGAATGATGCAATGAAAACGAAAGAGATAACATTACATATCAATATATTCAGTCCAATTATTCTATTTATTATCTCTATTATATTATATATTTTGTATCCTAAACCTATAAACTATACAATATCGATAAGAAATTATTCAAAAAATTATATAGTTATAAAAGAGGTATCTATTGACAATACCAATATATACAATGCAATACATACATTGAAACCTTCGGATAAAAATACTCCGTGGATAGACGGTGTGTTTTATATAAATATAAAAAACATATCCTTTTTATCAAAAAAAATTGTGCATAACTTACAACGATACAGAAAAAGATATAAACAAGTGTCTGGATATTATTGATCAGAAGAAAGGTGGGTGTCTTTTCATGATAGCATATCGCGAGGATATGCAGTTCTCCTCTGTGTGTGATTCATATACTGATTTTGATTAGAGCATTTTCTGGGGGACGGCAGACAAAGAGAAAGTCAAATGCTCTTCAAGAGGGGTGGACGCTTTTGCGGACAATCTCTTTGCATCTTCCCGGAGGAGTGCCCAAACGCTGTGCCATTGGCGAAGTGAAACTATGCCCACTGAAAATTCCTTTCATCCTGTTCTGGTTCTGGTTGGCCCGACTGCCATCGGCAAGACCGCGCTTTCACTGCAAATCGCTGCAGACTTTGACTGTGAAATCATCTCTATGGACTCCATGCAGGTCTATCGCGGCATGGACATCGGCACAGCCAAGGCCAGCCCGGAAGAACAGGCGCAGGTGCGGCATCATCTTCTGGACATCGTCAACCCGGACGAGCAGTACAACGCGGCCCGCTTTGTTGCAGACGCGCAGGCAGCCATGACAGCAATCCGGGGGCGCGGCAGGATTCCCCTGCTGGTCGGCGGTACAGGGCTGTATCTGAAGGCCCTGACCCAGGGACTTTTTGAGGCAGTCGCCATTCCGCCAGCCATCCGGGCCGAACTGCGCACCCGGCTGGAGCGTGGTGAGCGGGAGGCGCTCTTTGCTGAACTGGCAGCCTGCGATCCCCAAAGCGCGGCCCGCATTCACATCAACGACACCCAAAGGCTCCTGCGCGGTCTGGAACTGTTCCGGGCCACGGGCCTGCCTTGGTCAGAGCATCTGGCCCGGCAACAGGCAGAGGGACAAAGGGCACTCTGTGCCCCGCTGCTGCTTGGTCTGCACTGTGAACGGGCGCTCTTGTACGAGCGCATCCGCCTGCGGACCCAAGCCATGATGCAGCAGCCCTTTCGGCAAGAGGTGGAAAAGCTCTTGACAAAAGGGTATAGTGCTGATTTGCCGTCCATGCAGGCGCTGGGCTATAGGCACATGGTCCGGCATCTGACAGGCGAATGGACGCTGACCGAGGCGACCGAAAACCTGGCACGCGACACCTGCCGCTATGCCAAACGGCAACTGACCTGGTTCCGCCATGCCAATGTTCGCTGGTTTGATCGCGACAACACAGAGGACCTGTTCCCGCTCATCGAGCGCTTTGTGCAGGGGCATCCGCTACCATCATCCCGCTGATTATGGGCTATTCATATATTCCACTGACAACAGCAGAAAAGGAGGCAGCCGGGGTTTTGGCCCGGCAACTGCGCATCTCGCCAGTTCTTGTTGAAATCCTGTACCGCCGGGGCCTGACTGATGAGGCTTCGCTCCGGGAGTTTCTCTATCCGCAGCTGAACACCCTGCCTGATCCCTTCACTATGCGCGGCATGAGGCAGGCAGTGGATGTGCTGCTTGAGGCGCGAAGGCAGAGGCGTCCCGTCTATATCCACGGCGACTATGACGTGGACGGCATCACGGCCACGGCGCTGCTTCAGTCCTTTTTTACGGGCATGGGACTCCGGTCCTTCTGGTACATTCCCAAGCGCACTGAAGAGCAGTACGGGCTGTCCGAAGCCTCTCTGGCCAAGCTGCTGACTCAAGCCCGGCCAGAGGAAAGGCCTGTGCTGATTACCGTGGACTGCGGCATCTCCTGTCTGGTTGAAGTGGATCTGGCCAAAACCCGCTTTGGCTGCGCAGATGTCATTATCACAGACCACCACCTGCCCGCGCCAGAACTGCCAGCAGCCACAGCCATCCTCAACCCCAAGCTGCCGGACTGCGGCTTTCCCTTTCCGCATCTGGCAGGCGTGGGCGTGGCCTTTCTCTTTGTCCATGCCCTGCGGCGTGCCTTGGTGGAAGAGGGCGCACTCCCCCGCGAAAAAATGCCCAACCTCAAGCGCTTTCTGGATCTGGTCGCCTTGGGCACGATTGCTGATGTGGTTCCCCTGATCGGGGTCAACCGGACCCTGGTACGGGCCGGACTGGAGATGCTGGCCACCAGACGACGGCCCGGTGTGGCTGCGCTGTCCGGCATGGCAAACGTGATGACCTCTGTGGTCACTGCGGACGACGTGGCCTTCAGGCTGGCGCCGCGCATCAATGCCTGCGGTCGCCTGGGCCAGCCGGAACTGGGCGTGCGCCTGCTTTTGGAGCGGGAGCGCCGGGCCGCCCAGTATCTGGCCAGAGAGATGGAAATCCTGAACAGCAGGCGCAAGGCGTTGGAAAACGCCATTCTGCCAGCCATTGCCGAGGTCTGCGAGGCGCAGGTTCAGGCAGGCCGGGTTGCCCTGGTGGTGTACAATCCTGCCTGCCATCCCGGCATTCTGGGCATTCTGGCCTCACGTATGGCAGAGCGCTTCGGCAGACCGGTGATCCTGTTCACAGATGACCAGCAGGGGTTGGCGGACAAAGGGCCAATGCTGAAAGGTTCGGGGCGTTCAGTGCCCGGTCTCAACCTGCACGAGGCTTTGAGCGCCTGTCAGGAGGTTATTGAGCAGTTTGGCGGACACCCTATGGCTGCCGGGCTGACCGTGGAGCGGACGCAGTTGTCTGCCTTTACCCGGCTTTTGCAGGACAGTGTGGTCCAGCAGCAGGCAAAGCAGACAGCAACCACTGAAGCGGACAGGCCGGTGGACTATCAGGTCAAGGCTGAATACCTCTCCCGGCACGATCTCCTGCCCACCATGCTGCTCATGGAACCCTGTGGCGAGGGCAACCCTGAACCGCTCTTTCTCATGCCCACAGAGCTGCTCCGGCAGGTTCACACTGTGGGCAACCATGCCCATGTTGTTTTCCAAATTGAGACTGAAGGCCGTATCCTCTCTGGCGTGGGCTTCAACCTGGCCCGCCGTTATGCGGAATTTCCGGGCAACGAGGCTTCTCTGGTTTTCAAGTTGAAGCAGCGCTACGTGCGAGGCCGGGAACACCCGCAAATGCAGGTTATAGAGTTTCTGCCTGAATAGAGAGCCTTGCTGTTTTTTTCCGACTTTCACCGCTTTCTGGAAGGAGAGAGTGTGTGAGAAGAGAAGTGTGGAGTGTTGAGAGTGGGCTTTCCTGTTGTCATGTTGAGCGAAGCGACTTTTCAGTGCGAAGCACGGTAAAAGTATTTCAGTGCGAAGCACGGTAAAAGTCCATCTCCTGCCGCCTTCCCGGTATTCTCC
>CAMNHX010000241.1 GCA_946539945.1 uncultured Desulfobulbus sp.
ACAGCTAAACGTGGCATTATCAGGGAAACGTTCAAAGAGTGAGCGAACACTCCTGTTGAGAGATTTCGCAAACCTTTAAGTGTTACGGACTACTAGGCGTGTATCTACCTCACTTTGGAAATCTGAACGTCCCATTATCAAGTTGCCGGAGTAATAAGTTTCAAGTAAACAGTTCAAGCCCTGCACAGGTTCCTCACGCAGGCAGGGCCAAACTTCCAGTCCGTGCGACCTTCGACTTCTTTTCAGAGAGAGCATCATGAATAAAGCAGCTTCCCACCCCGAAACGCAGGCCGGTGAGTCCTGCGGCTGTCCGGAAGGACAGGTGAAAGACGCCTTTGGCAAGTGCGTCATGCCGACCGTGACTTTTTCATCCCTGATTTTGTCCCTGAATACTTCAGCCCTCTTTCACATGGGTGAACTGGCTCACCCGGAAACCGGCAAAAAGGCGCAGGAACTGGAGCTGGCCAAGCACGCCATCGATACCATTGCCCTCTTGGAAACCAAGACCAAGGGCAATCTCACGCCAGACGAAAAGGAACTGCTGGCCCGTGTGCTCTACGATCTGAAGATGCGCTACGTGCAGCTTGTCTGAAGGACCATGCCTGCTTCCGAAAAGCTGCACCTGCTGGCGCCTGCCAAGATCAACGTGTTTCTGCGCGTCACTGGCAAAAGACCGGACGGCTATCATACCCTGTTCAGCCGGATGCAAAAACTGTCCCTTTACGATGAGTTGCTTCTTGAACGTATTCCGTCGGGCCTTGAACTGTCCTGCCCGGACGGCAAGTCGCCGGAAGGTCCGGACAACCTGGCCTTTCGGGCAGCCTCGCTGTTCTTTGCCCGAACAGGGGCACGTTTTGGCCTGCGCATCATCCTGAAAAAAAACATTCCCGTTGCTGGCGGACTGGGCGGCGGCAGCAGTGACGCTGCCGCTGTACTGCGCGGCTTGCAGACCCTGGGCAATGCGCCGCTTACCCAGGACAGGCTTCTGGCCCTGGCCCTTGAACTGGGCGCGGACGTGCCTTTTTTTGTGCAGGAAGCTCCGGCAGCCCTGGCGCGGAGCCTTGGCGAAGACTTGACTCCCGTGCAGCCACTTTCCGGTTGTACCGTGCTTCTGGTGAACCCTGGTCTGGCTGTTTCCACAAAGTGGGTGTATCAAAATTTGAACTTGACAAGTTGCAGTCTTGACGATAGTTTCTTGCGCTTTTGTGAGCGAGGTGGACATGAGGACTTGGTCAATGATTTGGAGCAGGTGACAATAGCCCGTTATCCGGTTATTGGCGAGGTGAAAGAGACCATGATGCAGTATGGCGCACAGGCTGCCCTGATGTCCGGTTCTGGTGCAACCGTATTCGGTCTCTTTGCGGAGAGCGGCAAGGCCGCCTTGGCCATGCGGCATTTTCAGCGTCGGTTTCAGCACACCTGGCTGGCTCTGCCTTTACAGGATTGAGTCTGTCGCTGGACAGCCGGGCAAGATACAGGCATTGGGGCGTCGCCAAGCGGAAAGGCATAGGGTTTTGATCCCTACATTCGGAGGTTCGAATCCTCCCGTCCCAGCCATTCCTCTATACAGAAAGTCATGCCAAACAAACTGAAGGTTTTCACGGGCAACGCCAATCCGGAGATTGCCAGAGAGATCTGCGAACACTTGGACATTCCCCTTGGCGACTCCGAGGTGAAGCGCTTTTCTGACGGAGAAACCTGCGTGGAAATCCGGGAGAATGTGCGCGGTGCTGACGTGTTTGTGGTCCAACCCACCTGCCCGCCGGTCAACGACAATCTGATGGAACTGGTGATCATGGTGGATGCCCTGCGGCGAGCCTCTGCCCGGAGGATCACAGCGGTCATGCCCTATTATGGCTATGCCCGTCAGGATCGCAAGGTGCGGCCCAGAGTGCCGATTACCGCCAAGGTAGTAGCAGAGATGCTCATGGTTGTGGGCACGCGCCGCGTTCTGTGCATGGACTTGCACGCTGGTCAGATTCAGGGTTTTTTCAACATTCCGGTGGATCATCTCTACGCCACCTCCGAGCTGATTCCCTACATCCGCGACCACTTCACAGACGTGGTCATGGTGTCGCCGGATGCGGGCGGGGTAGAACGTACCCGGGCCTGCGCCAAGAAGCTGGACGTTGATCTGGCCATTATTGACAAACGTCGCGACAAGGCCAACGAGTGCGAGGCAGTACGGGTCATCGGCAATGTGGCAGGCAAGACAGCCATTATGCTGGACGACATTGTGGATACCGCTGGCACGCTCTGCGGTGGGGCGCAGATCCTGATGGAGGCTGGAGCCAGGGAGGTCCATGCCTGTTGCACCCATCCGGTTCTGTCTGGTCCTGCGGTTGAGCGCGTTAAACAGTCCTGCCTGAAGTCCCTGGTGGTGACCAATTCCATTCCTTTGAATGAGCAGGCACGGCAGACCGAAAAAATTGTCGTCCTGCCGGTAGGACACCTTCTGGGCGAGGCAATCAGGCGTATCAACAACGAAGATTCGGTGAGTCATCTTTTTCTATAATGTACCAGTTATCCCAAAGGGGAGAGGGGGGAAAATGCTTCAGGTAGATATGAGCGCTGAAAAGCGCACGGTTTTCGGCAAGGGTCCCATGCGCCAGATGCGGATGAAGGGCGTGACTCCGGCAGTAGTCTATTCTGGCGGGCAGGAGCCTTTGGCACTCCAGTTCACCACTGCCAAACTGTTCAAGGACCTGCACTTTATCCACGGTCGCAACGCGGTGGTTAACCTGACTGTTGCTGAAGACAGCAAGAGCGTTCGCCATGCCAAGGTGCAGGAAATCCAGAAAAATCCTGTTACTGGTGCTTTGCTGCACGTGGATTTTTTGGAGATCGATCTGGAGAAAGCGGCAAAATACAAGGTTCCCCTCAAGTTTATCGGCACGCCCAAGGGCGTGGATCTGGGCGGTGAGTTGCAGGTGAACGCCACCGAGGTAGA
Source organism: uncultured Desulfobulbus sp. (assembly GCA_946539945.1). Taxonomy (GTDB): domain Bacteria; phylum Desulfobacterota; class Desulfobulbia; order Desulfobulbales; family Desulfobulbaceae; genus Desulfobulbus. The sequence goes on from CAMNHX010000241.1 coordinate 2,951, forward strand.
ACTGTTGGGGAAACCTTTGGAAATCCCGGACGAAATTGAGGCTGACATTACTGCCCTAGAACAGGGCGGCAAGGGGCTGTGCTACGCGGATTTGACCATGCCCGCAGGTCTGCAGATGCTCAGCAAGCCGGACAAGGTTTGCGTGCAGGTCGTTTGAACTGTGGACAAGTATCTTGTGGTGGGGCTGGGCAATCCTGGCCCCAACTACCAATATACCCGGCACAATGCCGGGTTTTATTTTTTGGACGCCTTTGCCATGAGTCAGGGCTGGCGGCTGGACAGCAAAAAGATGCTGGGCGAGTACGGACAGGGGCGCTTTGAGGGGACGCAGCTGCTCTGCGTGAAGCCCCAGACCTACATGAACCGTTCCGGCCAGTGCGTGCGGCAGTATGTGGATTATTTTGCCATTCCCCTAGACAGGCTTCTGGTGTTGCACGACGATCTGGATCTTGCCGAAGGCCGGATCAAGGCGTCCCGGGGCGGCGGCGCAGGCGGACACAACGGCATCCGCTCCCTGATCGAACACCTGGGCAGTCGTGACTTTTCCCGCCTCCGTATCGGTATTGGTCGCCCGCCCGGACCAGAGGGGCATGACGCGGACAAGGTGAGCAGCTACGTGCTCTCCCCGCTTGCGCAGGCGGTGCGCACACTCTGGGACGAACGAACCGCCCTGGTGGCAGAGGCAATCTCGCTCTTTGTCACCCAGGGCATTGAATCCTGTATGAACCGCATCAACGGGCAGGGCAATCTCTGAAGGAACGGCAGTGCGGCTTTGCGAAAAGACGCGCAAAATGGTATAGTCGGGACATCTCTGTTGTTCCGTTTTTTTCAGCAAGTGTCCAGAAAGAGGGTATCCCGTGTTTGCGCAAGGCGACATGGCTGTGTATCCGGCCCACGG
>CAMNHX010000242.1 GCA_946539945.1 uncultured Desulfobulbus sp.
AACTGGTGTGAAACCTCTGCGCTAGTACTCTGTAACAGCTAAACGTGGCATTATCTGGGAAACGTTCAAAGAGTGAGCGAACACTCCTGCTGAAAGATTTCGCAAACTCTGGCACTCTTTGCGTGTCATATTGTCTCTCTTGCAAAATCTATGAGACAGTAGTGCAGGCAAGCAGGGCATCCAGATACCTGTCCAGAGACCAAGGGTAGTGGATGCACGCTTCCGGCTGGGCGACACGAAAGTGCGGACTGTGCATGACTGGACCCAGTCGTTGCAAAAGCCCGGCCAAAGCGGCAGCCTTGCGGGGAAAGGTGTAGCAGCCTGGTTCTGAAAGGACTTCAGTTGCGCCAATGGTGTCGGCAAAGAGTACTGGCGTGCCGCAAGCAATGGATTCCGGTCCCACCAACCCGAAAGCCTCGTACTTTGAGGCCAGAATGGTGGCGTCTGCAGCTGTGTACAGGGCGGGCATATCTTCGCGAAAGCCCAGATTCAGCGCCCGTGGGTGCTGTACAACTTCCCGTCCTGCCACGACCAGCACAAAAGGGGCGCTTTGCTGGTCCAGGGCCTCCATAATCAGCCGTGCGCCTTTCAGTTCCCGGTTGTTGCCAGCCGGAAAGAGCAGTACGATCTGCTCATCCCGTACACCGAGGGACTGGCGAATCTCCCGGCGGCTGGACTCAAGCCTCTTGTTGAAGAGGCAACTGTCAATAGGCGGGTAGAGTACACTCACCTTTTCCGGCGCAATCCGGTAATCCCGGACAATCTCGTCCCGCACGCTACGGGAATGCGCGATAATGACGCGGGAGTTCCGGTACAGGGCGCTTTCGTTGGCAATCACCCGACGCCCAAAGAAACCCGGCTGCTTCCCCATTTTTGCCAGATGGGCAATGTGTGTGCCACCGGAAATGGCCAGATCAACCGGTCCGCCAGTGATGCGGGAGATGGCCAGAACCGGCCAACCGGGCCGGATGTACCGGTATGCCCGATGCTCAAACCAGAGGTTGTTCAGGCGCTGCAAGGGCGTCCAGTCGCGCAGCACGACGAAGTCCACCTTCTCCGGCTGTACTCCGGGCCAGTCCAGTTTACAGGTGATGACCCGCAGGGCAATGCCCCGCTCGGCAAACCCTGTAATCAGATCCCGCACGTGCCGCTCCATGCCGCCGCCCTGGCGGATGGAATGAAACACCAGATTGAGACCAGACACAGCGCTCATTGCTCTATAAACCCCCAGAATGGATAGTCCAGCCGGTATTCCGCCACCTTGCCCGGCGTGTGTTCGCGGCTGGCCACCAGCCACAGCTCATTGATCCGGGTTTCTGGAGGTGCGTCGGCAAAGGGATCCCACAGGGTACTCAAAACCAAGGCATTGTCCGCAGAATAGCCGATGTCGCCTGAACCCTTGAAGGAACCCAAGCCCGGGCGCTGTTCAAACTGGCCTTCCTTGCGGTCCAGCTCGGAAATGACCAGAAAGCCTGCACCCAGTTCGTCGCGGATGGCCTCAAGCTGCCGGAGCCAGCCGTCAATGCCGGACCGCTTCTGGGAGATGTCCTTGAAGGGCAGCTTGTGCAGGCTGTCAACCACCACCACCGTATAGTCGGACCGGGTTTCGTGGCGGATGAAGTCAATGTGCCGCCGCATGATTTCCGGCGAGAGCTTGCGGTCATTCACCACCCGCAGCCAGCGCAGGCTTTCGGACAAACGCTGGGCTGCTTCGGTGTAGCGCTCGCGTCCTGCCGCGTCCATGTCGCCCTTGCGGATCTGTTCTGTAGCCAGCCGCGCCAAACGCGACAGAATGCGCAGGTAAATCTTCTGACGACCGTTCTCAAAGTCATAATAGATGACCGGAATGCGGCGCAGGGCCATGTCCGAGGCTGCCTGAATGAAAAAGGTGGACTTGCCTGCCTTGGGCGTGCCGCCCAGAATGTTGATGCCGTGGACCCCGCCCACAGACTCGTCCAGCCGGGCAAAGCCGGTGCGGACCTTGTGGTAGCTGTCGCCGCCCTCCTGCGTGAGCCGCTCCTGAAAGCGGTGGAACTCCAGTTCCGGGCTGGGAAAGGGCGAAAAGGCGCGGGCCTCGCGGATCATCAGCCCTACCTTTTTGCCAAAGACCGTCGGGTTCTCCGCAGCAAGCTGGCAGAGGTCCATATCTTTGGGGGTTCCGTCCGGCCAACGCAGCAGGCGCACCTTGAAGCCGCAGCGCGTGGCAAAATGACGCGCCATTGCGTCGGATTCCACGTTGTGGCGCATCACCAGAAAGATGGTTTGCACCCATTGGAGCCGTGCCGGATCCAGCTCGTCCAGTACTGCGGCCTCTGGCACGGCAATACCCGGAAAGCCCAGTTGCCGGAGCGTCAGCAGGTTGCGTTCGCCCTCAACCACAAAGAGGCTGCCGTTTTCGCAGCGGTCAATCTCCTCTACGTTGAAAACCTGGAATTCAGGGGCGTAGAAGTTTTCGTCGCCATACCAGAAACTGTCGTCTGCCCGGTCTGGATGCACGCAACGGGCCGCATAGCAGAAGCCGTTGGTCTGAAAGTAGGGATAGACCAGATAGCGGCCATTGGACCCGATGCGCATTTCCCGCAAGACTTCTGGCCCAATGGCTTCACGCCGGAAATCCTCCTCCAGTTCTTCGGTCATCTTGTCGCGGAAGCCCACAACTTCCTCGTTCAGGTTGATGGCCGGATACTGGGTGTCATGCCCCACGTACTCGCGGTCTGGCGCAAAGCCGGGCACTTCTGCCAGCGGCAGACCCAGAGTCCGCGCAAAGTGCAGGTGAAAACCGCCGGGCGTACAGCGCTTGGAGCAACGGAAATAGCCGTGAAAAAAACTCTCCGGGTTCAGAATGACCACTATTTCACCGGCTTCTCCCTGACCAGCGCGGGCCGTGCAAAAGGGACAGGGCGCTCGCAGGAGGGTGTTGTGCAGAGTCGCGCCCGGAAGCTGCGCCTGATAAAATTGCCCGATGGCGTCAGGACTACTCATGCCATGCACTCCATGCCACAGCCCCTTACCGGGCCAGGCTGATATGCTGCAGGATCACTGAACCGTAGCGGTCCCAGTTGGCCTGCCACTGTGCTTCCGGGCTGGCAAAGAGCAGGATGTGGACCGTGTCTGCCGCCTCGCTGGCCAGGATCACCTGATGCACCATCATGGCCTGCCCCTGCGGGGAGCGTTCCCGGTAGCGCAGATGGTGCATCTCCCGCCCCTGTTTTTCCTCCCGGTCAAAAACCGTGAAATCCTCGCGGGCATGGGCTGCTCCAAGAGCCGCCAGACAGGCTTTGCTGACGGTCTGCACCTCCTGGCCGTGCGTGCTGCGGGTATTTTGCAGCAGTTTGATGGCAAAGCGCAGACCTTCTCCTTGAGGAGCATCCGGGGCTGTTGCGGTATAGGTGGTCCAGGGCAGGCCGCTTTCTTGCGTTGCGCCAGTCTGTTCGGTCCAGCCCTCGGGCAAGAGGAAGGCCACATTTTTGAAGATGCGCCACGAAAAGCCTGCTGGTGGAGCGGCAAACTGCTGCTGCACCTCGGGTTTCAGTTCTTCCACACGCCACAGGTCCTGCGCGGCGTCTTCCCAGGATTGCGGTGCAGCAGGTTCAGGACCTTGTACGCTTGGACTTTCCTGTCCTGTGCCCTGCTTTCCGGCGCAGCCTGAAAGCAGGAGGGCGCAGGTCAGAAAGCAGGAAATCCCGAATAACCCAATATGTTTCATGGTGTGTTCCTCCTGGTCGACCAGCTTGCTGGCCTTGTTCTTTGAGGACGGCCTTGCGCGTCTCTGCAGCAATCAGCACATTAGCGTTTCCGCTTTGTCTTTTTACTCCTTTCACCGCTTCGCTGGAAAGCCTTCAGCGCT
>CAMNHX010000243.1 GCA_946539945.1 uncultured Desulfobulbus sp.
TCCTGGCCCACCCTTGGGGCCTTCGTAGAGGATGCAGACCACGTCGCCCGCCTGCACAGAGCCGTCCAGAATGCCCTCACTGGCCGCCTCCTGCGAATGATAGACCCGCGCCTTGCCGGAAAACTTGAGAATGGAGGCATCCACGCCTGCGGTTTTGACGATGCAGCCGTGCGGCGCGATATTGCCAAAGAGCACGGCCAGTCCGCCGTCCCTGGAATAGGCGTGCTCAAGATCACGGATGCAGCCCTTTTCCCGGTCAAGGTCAAGCGCCTCATAGTACCTGTTCTGCGAACCCGGCTGCAGACTGCGCACGCCGCCCGGCGCGGCCAGATAGATTTTCCGGTCCGCAGCCTCTGCTTTTCCCTGCCGCACGTCAAAGCGGGTCAGGGCTTCGGCCAGGCTCAATCCGTCCACGCGCTTGACAGAAGTGTCCAGAAGTCCGGCCCGGTTCAGTTCAGCCAGAATGCCCATCACGCCGCCAGCCCGGTTCACGTCTTCCACATGATAGCTGCAACTGGGCGCAACCTTGCAGAGGTGCGGAATCTTGCGGGAAAGCTGGTCAATGTCCTGCATGGTAAAATCTGCGCCTGCCTCCTGCGCCACTGCCAGAAGGTGCAGGACCGTGTTGGTGGACCCGCCCATAGCAATGTCCAGGGCCATGGCGTTCAGAAAGGCGGCCCGGCTGGCAATGGAACGCGGCAGGACGCTGGCATCCCCCTTTTCGTACCAGAGGCGGCACATCTCCACGATGCGCTCTGCTGCTGCATCAAAGAGTGCAAGTCGTGCCTCGTGGGTGGCCACAATCGTGCCGTTGCCGGGAAGAGCCAGACCCAGGGCCTCGTTCAGGCAGTTCATGGAATTGGCGGTGAACATACCGGAGCAGGACCCGCAGGTGGGACAGGCTGCCTCCTCCACAGCGGCCACTTCAGCATCGCTGACTGTCTTGTCCGCCGCCATGATCATGGCATCGATCAGGTCCAGGGGCTTGCCCAGGGCGTGCCCGGCTTCCATTGGACCACCAGAGACGAAAATGGCAGGAATGTTCAGTCGCATGGCTGCCATCAACATGCCGGGCGTGATCTTGTCGCAGTTGGAGATGCAGACCATGGCATCTGCCGTGTGCGCGGTACACATGTACTCTACAGAATCCGCGATCAGCTCCCGTGAGGGCAGGGAGTACAGCATCCCCTGATGCCCCATGGCAATACCGTCGTCAATGGCAATGGTGTTGAATTCAGCGGCAAAGCAGCCCAGTTCCTCAATACGCCTCTTGACCCGTTGCCCCAGATCGTGCAGATGCACGTGGCCCGGTACCATCTGGGTAAAGGAGTTGACCACGGCAATGACCGGCTTGCCCATCTGGGCCTCGGTCCGTCCGTTGGCCCGCCACAGCGCACGCGCTCCTGCCATGTTCCGGCCTTCCGTGCTGGTCGCGCTCTTCAGTTTCTGCTGCATATTTTCCCCCTGCACACTCATATTTTTCTTGAATTTTGATCACAAGATCAGGATGATATGGGGACACAACCCCTCAAATTCTTGCATTCTATACCGGGAAAAGCCATGCGACAACAGGAGATTAACTACTGGATTACCGCCATGCTCAACACGCATCCACGGGTTTCCGACCTTAACCTGACTGTGGGCAAACCCCTCCAGGTGGAAAGCGACGGCAAGCTGGTACCCGTGGAAGTTGAGCCGCCGGTTGAGAAACTTACCCCCTTTCAGACCGAAGTCTTTGCCCTGAACCTCATTAATGGCAACCAGCGTCTCTTGCAGGACCTTGTCACCAAGGGGTCCTGCGACCTGTCCTACTCGCTGGAAGACAAGGTGCGTTTCCGCGTCAACGTCTTCTCGCAGAAGGGCATGTACAGTTGCGTTTTGCGAAAGCTGGAAACAACCATTCCTTCCTTCAAGACCTACCAGTTTCCAGACGCCTTTCCCAAGATGGCAGAAGAGGTCAATGGCCTGATCCTGTTTACCGGCGCAACTGGTACGGGCAAGACAACCTCCATGGCCGCCATTCTGAACAGCATCAACGAAAACCGCGACGTTCATATCATCACCCTGGAAGACCCGATAGAGTACGTGCATCCGCACAAGAAGGCGACCTTCAACCAGCGCGAAATGGGCGACGACTTTGACGCCTTTGCCAGCGGTCTGCGTGCTGCCCTGCGTCAGGCGCCCAAGGTCATTCTAGTGGGCGAGATCCGTGACCGCGAGACTATTGAAATCGCGCTTTCCGCAGCAGAAACTGGCCATCTGGTCTTCTCCACCCTGCACACCATTGACACCGGACAGACCATCAACCGTATTCTCGGCATGTTTGAACACAGCGAGCAGGCCCAGATTCGCCACCGTCTGGCAGACACCCTGCGCTGGGTTGTGAGTCAGCGCCTCTTGCCCAAAGTCGGCGGCGGGCGTGTGGCCACCATGGAAGTCATGTGTTCCAGCCTGCGCGTGCGCGATCTGATCCTGAACGGCGAGACCGAGGAGCGCACCTTCTACAACGTGGTCAAGGAAGGTGTTACCCTGAATATGCGCACCTTTGACCAGCATCTGACCGAACTGTTCCACGACGGTCTGATTACCGAAAAAACCGCGCTCTCCTACGCCTCGCACCGCAGTGAGGTCAAGCGAGGTCTGGACTCCATCAAGGCGGCCCGTGGCGAACGTACCTCCACCATCGAAGGGCTGGCCATGGAGGTGGAAGAGGAAGAGGACGGCTGGCTGTAGCCTGGAGAGCCGCGACGCTCCTGCCCGGCGCAACGGCAAAACTGAAACACTTTCCAGTTACCTGTTATGAGTATAATCTGTTCCAATTGTTCATCGTCCCTGCCCCTGTCCCCAGAACAGCAGGCCAAGCTTGACCAGACCTTGGATCGCTTGCAGCCCGGAGAAGCGCTGAAGCTCAAATGTCCGAAATGCGGCAATCCGATTGAAGTGAGCAAGCCAAAAGCCGCCCCTTTGCCGGTCTCTGCCAAAAAGCAGGTTCCTGCCAAGGGGCAGAGCGGCAAGGTACAACCACCGCCTCCGCCGCCTCTGGAGTGGCTGGACAGCGGCGAACTCACAGAGGACGGCAAGGTGGAGGATGTGCCCATGGCCATGCTGGTGTACAAGGCCGGGGCACAGCGTGACAGCATTGAGGCTGTTTTGCAGGGCATGGGCTACCAGACCTTCTGCACTGAAGACGCTGAAGAGGCCAAGGAGCGTATGCGCTTCACGAACTTTCTCTGCATCGTGTACCAGAGTGAGCTGCACGGCAGGTTGAGCGCTTCGCCCTTCCACGCCTTCATCACCAGCCTGAACATGGATCGTCGCCGGAAGATCATCTACATTCTGACCGGAGCGCACCTGCGCACGCTCTACGATCTGGAAGCCCTAGCCTTGAGCGCCAACCTGACGATCAACTACAGGGAATTGCCCAAACTGCAACTGATCCTGCGCAAGGCAACCCAGGCCAACGAAGATCTCTTTGGCAAGTACCTTGAAGAGCTGGAGCAGCATATGGGCATCTGATACCCTGCGAAAGGCTTTTGCGCCGAACAAGAGAGTATCCGCAAGAAACCGTTGTTTTTCCGCCAACATTCAGTTGTTTTTGCGCAAGCAATCTGTTACATACCAAGCACTTTTGTGAGGAGGCCCGTTTTACCGGGCTGCGCGTCAAGCCCCGCCCTTCAGGGCGGGGATGGATAGCGCAAACCCTCTTGCCTCTTTCCCGGTCTTCGCCTATTTTCTCCACTCGGCGGCAGGATATGCCGTGTCAGCCTGTGGAGAGGTCGTGAGACCTGGGGGAATAGGGGGTTGGTTCGCAACCGTAAAATTCCCCACTTTGGG
>CAMNHX010000244.1 GCA_946539945.1 uncultured Desulfobulbus sp.
TTCAGCCAGCTCGTACTCCCGCCGCTCGGAGATGAGCACTTGGGTGGGAATCTTGGTCTGGATCTGGCCCATGCTCTCGAACTGGTACAGGGGCAGGTTTTCCACTGCGCCGCCACCCTGCGGCCCAATGATGTTGCTGCACCAGCGGTATTTGGCAAAGCTGTCTGTCATGCGGGAGGCCAGACAGAAGGCGGTATTGCCCCAGCAGAACTGCTCGTCAGTCGTTGCCTCTTCCTTGAAGTTGAAGGTCCTGGCTGGCACGGTGTTTTCACCGTAGGGCAGGCGCAAGAGGAACTTGGGCAGGGTCAGACCCACGTAGCGGGCGTCCTCGGACTCGCGGAAGCTGCGCCACTTCGTGTATTGCGGCATTTCAAAGATCGAATGCAGGTCTTTCAGGTTCGGCAGCTGGTCCCAGGAATCAATGCCAAAGAACTCCTTGTCTGCTGCCGCGATAAAGGGCGCGTGCGACATGGCTGACACGCTGGCCACGTACTGCAAAAGCTGGATGTCCTGCGGCTTGGGGCCGAACTCGTAGTTGGCGATCATCGCGCCCACGGGCTTGCCGCCAAACTGACCGTATTCCGCCGTATAAACCTGCTTGTACAGGCCAGACTTGACCACCTCCGGCGCATCTTCAAAGTCATCCAGCAAGTCCTGCTTGGACACGTTGATGAACTCAACTTTGATGTTCTGGCGAAAGTCGGTGTTGTCCACCAGAAACTTCATGGACCGCCAGGCGGATTCCAGTTTGGCGAAATCCTCGTTGTGCAGGATCTCGTTGACCTGGGCTGACAGCTTGCTGTCCAGTTCCGCGATCATCTCGTCCACCAGAACGCCGGAAATCTTCTGTGTGCCCTGCGCCCCGGCCAGTTCCTTGATAAAGGCCTGGAGACCTGTCCGGGTCAGGGCATAGCCCTCGTCTGCCGGTTGCAGCTTGGAGGCTGCAACGATTTCATCCAGAAGATTACCGCTGCCTTCGGTTTGTTCCTGCGCCTGCTCCTGCTTTTCCTGTTCTTCGCTCATCCGATAATATTTGGCGCGGAGACCCCGGCATTCATGCCGAGGAGGAAGCGCCCCTCCGTGTTGTGTGTTTTGATGGTTTGTGATAGATTTTGCCTTGCACGCGACAAGTTCTGCACTTCGCAAGCGTCTTCAATGCAACGGCTCCCCAAACAGTTTTGGCGGAAAACCTCTGGCTCAAAAGACGCCTTATGCAAAACATCGTCTTTCTTGGCCGGTTTGTGGCAGGCTTGCCCACGCTGACCTGAATGCAGGTCAAAAAATCTTGCAAGCCTTGCTTGCCTTTTCAGGCAGGCAAGGGGCGCTGTAAACCGCTCCAATGTGGCAAGGTCTCTGGCTCTTGACCATAAAGCTCCGTCCTTCAGGGCGGGGTTGTTTACTTTTTCTCCTCCGCATCCGCAGCGGGTTCATCCTTGTCCAGACCAAGCTCCTGCAAGACCTTGGCTCTTGCCTCCTCATCACCCACCAGTTCCTGCAACTTCTTGCGGAAATCCGGCACGTTGGAGAGTGGCCCTTTGAGAGCCTTCAAAGCCTCGCGCAGCTCCATCATCTTGGCCAGCTCCGGGACCATTTTGACAATGGCGTCCGGCTCAAAATCCTTGAGCGTGTTGAACTTGAGATCAAGCGCAAGCTGGGCTTCCGGATCGTCGCCAGCCAGGCGGTTTTTCACGTTGATCTTGAGTCCCAGATTCTGGCTCTGCATCACGTCATTGAAACTGTCCTTGTCTATATTCACAGGGTCGCGGTCTTCCACCATGCGCTCGTCGGGCCGCAGGGTAAAGTCACCCAGAACCATGAGTTTGAGCGGCAGTTCCACTTCTTCCTGTGCATCGCCTGTGGCTGGACGGTACACGATGTTGACGCGCTCCTTGGGCGCAATCGAGGCTTCTTTTGCCATAAGCATGACTCCTTAAAGGTTGTGCTGCCACCCCAGGGCAGCAGAAGGACGTAAACGGGCAAGACGCCGCTGCGTGGTCAGCGCCGTCTCCTGATCCTGGATCAGCGAAAAGGCGTCGCGCAGGGCAAGCAACGCCGTGATGGCAAGGGGTGGATTCCAGTTGTCCAGGTCCCTTTTGTCCAGAGTCTCCAAAAGACTCTGGGCCAGCGCCGCTGCTACTGTTTTTTCTCCGGCCCGACAGAGCAGACGGAGTTCGCCGACTTGCAGGATCAGATTATCTGCAGGTGACATTCCTTGTGCATTTTCAAGCAACTGCAAGGCGGCGTCAAGCTGTTTTTTCTGGAACAGTTCCTCGGCCTGGGCGAGAATGTCCGCCTCTCCGCCAGCGTTTCCCCCCGCAGGAAGCGGCGCGGACATCGCGCTGACCGAACCGGCGGATGACGCGGCAAAGGCGGGTTCAGCAAGGTTTTGCAGCCAGTTCCTGGTTTCCGGTGCGGCAAAGGGTGTACCGTCGGAAAACGTCAACATTTCCACACCGGGCAGACGCCGGACAAAGCGTCCGCACTCCATCCGCACCCGCGCCTGTGCTTCGGCGTAGTCTGAACCCAACTCATCCAAGGCTCGGTCAATCAGGCGCTGCAAATCCAGACAGAAGAGCGCACTCGGGAAAAAATCCTCACCGCCCAAAGCAGCCTCGAGCTGCTTGCCCGCAGTCAGCAGACTGTGCAGGGAAGAGAGGTGCATTGCATCCGGCGGTGGCAACATGGTTTGCCCCTTGTCCGCAGGCGGCAGGTTCTGAACCTTGGCCCAGAGCGCCATCCGCACAAGCTGCCAGGGTTCGGGATTCCGGGCATCCACCCGATGGGACAACAGGGCATACCTGCTGGCTGCCTCAATAAAGTTCTTGCGGCTGGCTGCAAACTCTTCATCCGGGCTGACAGGGCTTGTGGCAGGAGTGGAGACCTCTTGCGGCGGCGAAGGCGGGACAGCTGGCGGCACGACTTCAGGGGCAGGCGCTGCGGCTTCTGGCGGCTGGACAGGCGGTTTTTCTGATGCTGTCTGCGCTTCAGGCACTGCGGCGGCTGGGCTTGGGTCAGGTTCCGGGGGTTTTTCTTCGGGTAAAACCGGCAGACGGCGCAGTGGCTCGTTCATGTCCCGCAATGGCAGGGCATCGGGCATCAGGTCTCCGGCCAGGCGGTCCAGTTCACCCAGTTTTTCCTCGAGTGCGTTCAGGAAGACCGCTGGCAGGGGCTGGCTGTTTTTGTCAGGATTCTGCAAGAGGGCCAAGGCGCGTTCATGCCACCAGTCAAAGGCGTTGGTGCGGCGGCGCAGGCGGGCAAGCGGAGGGAAGGCGGTTTCCCAGAAATTGGTAAACAGCCCGGAAAAGAGGGTCAGGGCATCGCGCAGACCTTCCGCGCCCCGGATTTCCTGCCAGGCCACAGCCAGATAGGCGGCAATCAGCAGGTCTTTGGACTTGTTGGCCAGGACGGCTTCCGCCTTTTCCGCAACCACAGGCCATGAGATCGCGCCGCCCTGGGTGGCGGAACCGAGCTTGTCAATTTCGGCAAGAACTGCCTCGTATTCGGGTTCATATTTTGCCTCGCTGCCTGCCGGATTGTCTCCGGGGATGGGAGCGCTGCCCAATGCGGCAATGTCCATACGGCGTGCATCCTCAAAACAATCAAGTTATGTCTTCACGAAAGAATAGACTTGTCCGATAATCCAGAGAATTTCCCTTTAGAGCGCTTTCGCTTTGATTTTTTATTCGTTAGAGCAATTCCGTGTTCACTTTCTATGTCATGCTGAACGAAGCGAAGCGGAGCATCTCCTGCCAGCTTCCTGGTATTCTCCATGACTGCTTTCACCGTGCTGGCGCACTGGAAAGCCTTCAGCGCT
>CAMNHX010000245.1 GCA_946539945.1 uncultured Desulfobulbus sp.
AGCTTGAACAGCTGGCCCTGCGCCTGGGCGATGCCCTGATGGAAGCCCTCACCGGCGAGCCTGGGGTCTCCCGGACGCGCTTGGCCTATGTCTCTGATGCCACGGGCCGAAAGGAAGCCTATGTCAGCGATGTTTTGGGCCGTCATCCGCGACAGGTCACGCGCCACAAGGCCCTGGTCGTTTCGCCCCGCTTTTCGCCGGATGGCAATACCCTGGCCTATACCAGCTATCATCGCGGCAACCAGGACCTGTACCTGACTGATCTCCGACAGAACACCCAGACCGGGTCCATTTCCCGGCGGCCTGGTCTGAACTTGGCCCCGGCTTTCACACCAGACGGCAATATGGTGGTCACCTTGAGCGTGGGCGGTGATCCTGATCTCTACCTCATGGACCGCAACGGGCAGATCCTGCGCCGCCTGACTGAACGTGCCGGCATTAACGTGTCGCCCAGCATCTCGCCTGATGGCCGGATGCTTGCCTTTTCCTCTGACCGCGCCCGCAGCGGACACCCCAAGGTTTATGTCATGGACATGACCAGCCTGCAGGTGCGTCTGCTGCAAAACACGGTCCACGAGTGCAGCGAACCGTCCTGGTCGCCCAAGGGAGATGAGATCGCCTTTACCGGTCTGGTTGGCGGGCGCTACCAGATCTTTGTCTGTGACCGGAACGGCGGCAATGTGCGGCAGGTCTCCAGCGGCAGCGGTGACTTTGAAGCACCCTCCTGGGCGCCGGACGGACGTTTGATCGCTGCAGCCCACAAGACAGGTGGGCGATCCCGGATTTGCGTGTTGAACAAGAACGCTAAGGATGTTCGCGCCTTGCTGGATCTGCGCGGCAATCTGACCTTTCCCCAGTGGTCTCCCCGCCTGCCCTAGGCACAGGCGACTTCTGGATGGAATATCTGAAGAATCACGAAAGAGGATGCTGAAATGGGATCTTTACGTTCTCTTGCTTATGCGGGTAGCGCCTTGCTGCTGCTCTGCCAGTGCTCAATGCAGGACGACCTTTCCCGCCTGCGCGGCCAGGTTCAGCAGGCTGACTCCCAGTTTGTTGGTCTGCGGCTGGCCAGTGGTCTGCTGCACACGCTTGCCGGAGAGGCGCAGGCGCTGGGCCAGTGGGTACGGCGTCTGACCCTGCCAGAGGAAGGTGGTCTGGCCCCGGAAATGCAGGCTGAAACCGTGACCACGCGCAGCAACCCTGCACCGGTCCGGGTCACACCCAAACCGGCGCAGGACCGGCCCAAAGAGGTGAAAGAGAGACCACGGGAAGTGAAAGAAAAACCCCGGGAAGCCAAACGCTCACCAGAGGCACGTAAACTTCCTGCTCCGGTCAAGGTCAAGGTCAAGCCCACGCAGAAAGACCCGGAAGAGTCCCGCCGCGCTGTCAGTTCTTCCAGCGCCCCTGCCCCGTCTGCGGCAAGAACCTCTGCAAGAGAAGCTGTGCAACTGAAGGCCACAGACAAGAAACGGGTTGTTGGCGACACAGTAACAGTCCGGGATGAATCGCGGGAGAGCCGCGAGTCGAGACGCCCGCCGCAGACCGCGAAACCGCAGCGCAAGCCTGAAGCAGAGCGCTCCGCTGCCCGGACGCAGCAGACAAGCAGACCTTCGCAGCCTGCGGCGCGGGACGACTTTGCCGAGAGAGCGCCTGCCCGTTCAGTGCAGCCGCCGCCCAGACAGACGGAAAGCGTGGCGCATCAGCACATGGAGGTAGACTTTCCGCCGCCTGAAGAGTTCCAGCAGGCGGCAAGGCAGCATGTGGAAGAGGTTGTGCCAGTTGCGCCCCCCCGTCGGGAAGAGCCAAAGAAGCAGGAGAAGAGCAAGCCCAAGGTGGCTTCCTCCTCTGATCCCTATTCCCAAGGGCTGGGTCTGTACCAGAGCGGGCAGTACAAGGAAGCCTACAAGTCCTTTGAACAGGCCCTGGCAGCCAATCCCAGCGGAAGCAAGGCGGCAGATACCCTCTTCAACATGGGAGAGAGCCTGTTCAATCAGGGCGAATACGATCTGGCCATCCTGGACTACCAGAAGGTTATTTCCAGCTACGGGTCCACGCCGCTGGCAGCCAAGGCCCTGTACAAGCAGGGCATGGCCTTTGAAAAGCTCACGGACAGCGAAACCGCCAAGATCATCTACAACAAGCTGCTGAACGACTACGGCAGCAGCCCGGAAGCAGCGCAGGCCCGCGCCCGTCTGAACGCGCTGTAACGTGGTCTCTGGAAAAATGCGGCTGGACGCCCTGCTGGTCGAGCGGGGGCTGGCTGAAACTCTTGATGTGGCCCGGCGTCTGATTGGCGCTGGGTCGGTTCTGCTTGACGAGCGACTGGCAGACAAGGCCGGGATGCTGGTCAAAGCGGCAGCCCAGGTGCGGATCAGGGGCAAAGGCCGCTTTGTCAGCCGGGGCGGCGACAAGCTGGAAAGCGCTTTGACCGCCTTTGCCCTGAACCCAAAGGGCTTTGTCTGCGCAGACATTGGCGCTTCCACCGGTGGCTTTACCGATTGCCTCCTGCAGCACAATGCAGCCAAGGTGTACTGCGTGGACGTGGGTTACGGCATTCTGCACTGGAAACTCCGTTCTGATCCCAGAGTTGTGGTGCGAGAGCGCTGCAACGCCCGCTACCTGACCCGGGAACAGATCCCGGAAGCGCTGGATCTGGCTGTGGTGGACGCCTCCTTTATCTCGGCAAACCTGCTGTTGCCCCCGCTCTTTCCGCTCTTTTCCGGGACCTTGCGCCTGTTGGTTCTGGTCAAGCCCCAGTTTCAGCTTGCCCGCGACAAGGTAGCGGCTGGCGGTTTGGTGGCCAACCCGGAACTGCGGGCAGAGGCTGCCGCGCAGGTGCGGAACTTTGCCGA
Source organism: uncultured Desulfobulbus sp. (assembly GCA_946539945.1). GTDB lineage: Bacteria > Desulfobacterota > Desulfobulbia > Desulfobulbales > Desulfobulbaceae > Desulfobulbus. The sequence continues at coordinate 2,853 of CAMNHX010000245.1, forward strand.
GGCGCAAGGACTGGACTGTGCCAGAGCTTTTGACTGCCCGGTGACTGGAGCCAAAAAGGGCAATGCGGAAATTTTTCTCTATCTGACCGGCAGGGGACCTGCCTCTGTCCCGGAAACCCCACACAGCCAGCAGGCAGTGTCTTGCTCCTCCAACCTGCATCATCCTGTGACGTGAAAACCCGCATCTGTCCCCTTATCCGCTCTGTGGCGCTGGCCCTTGTTTTGGGGTGGAGCGCCAGTCTGCCTGCGCCGGTCCATGCTGCCGAATACTTGAGCGTGGCCGGTGAAGGTGTGACCTTACGCTCTGGTCCGGGTCTGAACTTTGACGCCCTGTTCCGCCTGCCCTCTGGCTATCCCCTGCGGGTTCTGGATCGCAAGGAGGAGTGGGTTCTGGTCCAGGACTACGAGGGCGACCGGGGCTGGATCCTGAACTCCTTTGTAGGCGACCGGTCCACAGTGATCGTCAGGGTGCGCGAGGCCAAGATCCGGGAAGCGCCCAGCCGCTCGGCAGCAGAACTGGGCACAGCAGGCCGGGAAGTCATCTTCAGGAAAACCGGCACGCAGGGCGACTGGGTCAGGGTGTCCCACAGCAAGGTTGACGGTTGGGTTCACAAGAGCCTGGTCTGGCCCTGAACAGCAAACAGCAGCCTGTCTCCAAAGGACAGGATTTTTTGAGAGCGCATCCCCATGACCCGTCTTGCCATTATCGGTGTCAAAGGCTCGCTTGCCTGGCAGGCAGCCCAAGGTTTTGACGCGACTGCCGACATTGTTTCCTGCCCTGACATGCAGGCCCTTTTGGCCCTGTTCACCGGCGGTCAGGCAGACTTTGTCCTTTTTCCGGTGTACAATACCCGTGAAGGCGAACAGAAGCAGCATTTCCGCTTCTTTGACCAGATTGCCCAGGGCTACTGGGTGGACAATGTGGTCTTGCACTCGCAGATTTCCCTGGGCCTCTTTGATC
>CAMNHX010000246.1 GCA_946539945.1 uncultured Desulfobulbus sp.
GTAAAATCAACCGGTTCCGTCTGTCAAACTTTTACTCTGACAGACGAGTCTGTCACTGACAGACATTCTTGTCTGACAGACCTTTTCGGTTTCCCGCCCTGCAAACAGACCTGTCAGCCGAACCACAACGGGCTTGGTCCCGGCCTTTGACGTTTTATCCTCCACCTTTTCCAAGACGCCAGCATTCACGCCAAAATCTATCAGGGCCGCCCTTTGATTTGTTACGTTCTTTCCGTGAGACAGGTTCAAGCCACTGGCGTCTTTTATCTTGTCCAGCAGGTTCTTTATATCTTCCGTCCGTGCCGCCTCAAAGTTCCGCTTGTTTATCCCCTCTGGCTTGTCCTGCAATTCATCCACCAGCACGTCCAGCGCCTTTTGTATCTTCTGTTTTTCCGCTTCCAAGCCCTGCGCTACTTCAGACGCACACAAGACCGGAACCCCACCTTCTCCCTGTGTGAAATAAACAACTTCCCGTCTCTTGGAATAGTTGCTCTTTACGTGGCGCAGAACAAACAACTCCCTACCATCCGGCGTGGTCTTTGCCTTTCCGCTTTTTTCGTCGATCAGCCTCTCATACACCAAAGCGCTCCTTGCATTGTCCGTATTGGCACTTGCGCCACGGTCGGAGTATTGCCCACTTGCCGCTGCACCAAACTTCTTGCCAGTGTGACTCAACACCAGAAAGGAACAGCCCGGCCTGTCAGACAGCAGCCTTTCAAGGTTGCTTATCCATGCCGCACCGTCCTCATTGCTGTTCTCCTTCAGACCAAACAGACGGCTCTTGGTGTCCAATATGACAAGGTTTGGATTGTATTCTTCCATCAGCGCTCGCAAGACCGCTGTCCCCGCGCCCGGCCTCGGTGCTGTTCCATAAGGGCCGGGTTCCATCAGGGGCGGCATAAGTCCCCGTGCCGGAACCACAATCAGGTTCTTGTTAAGCAGGCCCATTGCGTCTGACGGGAGGCCGTACTCTTGGCAGATTCTGTACAAACGTGGCGCAATATCGCGGGCATCGTCTTCCACAGACAGCATCAAGACCGGGCCTGGCTTCTCTACCTCAAAAGGACCAAGGTTTTGCCCTGTAGCTATCGCAATCGCAAGCACAGTGGAGAGATAGCTTTTCCCTGTTCCTCCAGCCGCAGAGAGAAAGGAGACTGTTCCGCATGGCAGATAGCCGCTTACAATAAAGGGACGTGCAGCGGGCTTTGTCGCAATCGCACTCTTCACGTCAAAGGTGGATATTTTCTTCCGTATCCGGTCAAGGATTGCTTCAGCTTCATCCGGTAATCCTCTTGCCCGTCTAGTTTCCTCTTTCCGCATCTCTTCTTCATATTCCCGTATGGTATCAACCAGCAAGGGAGAAGAGTCATACTTACCAAGCCGTTCTGCCTGAATCCGCTTCAGTTTATTGGGAACTTGAATCCCGTCCTGCTTAAGAATACCGTAGAGTGTTCCAATGGTAAGGTCGCCAGAACCTTTACCGTGAAATGACTTCCACTTGTCTGAAGTTTCTTCCTCGCCTTTATACTTATCACTCTGCTTGCTCCATTTGTCGAAGAGAGCTAATCCTGCCCCACTTCCCAGGGTTTCATGGTGCAATGCTGCACCAACCTTTATCCATTCCTCATAGTTATCACAGTACCATCCGGGGAGAAGGGCAAGTACTTCTTGAAGTTCTTCAATACCAGCCTTCTTTTTCTGTTCATTGTGTCCGCTCAATCCTACTATGTCAGCTGGTTGAGTATATTGTATTTCTGTAACTGCCCTTTCCTTCCTTGGTTCATGTTTTCCATTCCTGAACCCATGCTCATTGCAGAGAGTATCAAACTTATTCTTCAACCGTTCAAGAACTTCTTCAATCGTAAACTCTGGAATTTGTCCAATCGCAAGCTGTTCTGGAGTAGCATCCTTCCATGTATAAGGCTTTCCGGTCTTGGGATGAATACCGTAAGCAACAAACTGTTGTCCTTCTGTCAGTACCTCAATACAGTGCTTTTTTCCATCTTGGTCAATCCATGATGATACAGTTTGTTTCCCCAGATATTCTCCAAACCCATCTATCCGACACGGTATCAAAAACCTTGGCGTTCTTCCGTATCGCACAGGCAAAACATACCCGTTTTCCTTTGCAGAACCTTCGAGATACTCTTCAATTTCCTTTGCTATCTCTTCATTATCGCAGTCAACATCAATGGCACACAACTCATCTTTCCCAAGCCTGATACCAACACCGCAAGTACCATAGCGGTTGCACCATTCTTCTATCTTGGATACATCTATTCTTTCTGTGGTCCACTCGCTTATTGCCGGGCGCTTGTCTCCTTTAACAATCGGGATCGGTTCAAGTCCAGCACAGAACAACAGGCCCGCCCTGTCCCTGAACGTGTAGGCTGTCTCTCCCCAATTCTGTGACTCTACTTGTGCGTTCACGTCTGCGCCCTGCACCGTGTCGGGTGCTGGCGGGGAAGGTTCATTGCGCGATTCCACAGGGACAGCATGGGGCTTGGCAGTCAGTGTTCCCACGTCAGGGTCTGTCTTGGGCAGGGCAGTATCGACTGCAAGCTCGCCTGCATTATCCCGCCTCCATTGGGTTTCCATATAACGCACTGTTGCCGCCGGGTTCGGGTCTTTCCCCGATATATTCCAACCTCTGGAGCTTATGCGAAAACCCGGATACCCAAACCCTTGCAGCGGCTTTCCTTCCAGAATCGCCTTCACCGTTTCTGGCGAGAGTCCGGCCTTCACCAATTCAGGATGGAGAGAATCCTTCGAACCTGTACTGAATTTCAAGGCCATTGCAGCCTCCTTTTTTGTTGCGCTCCAATGACCGAAGTGGTAATATGAACCCATCTTCAGTCATGGAACGGTTTTCTTTGCTGTCCCCCCAAGTTGGAATAACCAGCTTGGGGGGTTCTTTTTTTCTGTGCCCTTGCTGTATCTTCAGCCTTGCATCTTCTGGCGGCACTTCAGCTTGTCGCCAGTTCCCTCGCCTCTTCCTCAATGGAAGCAAGGGCGTCTTCAATGCCCTGTTCTACCGCCTCTCGCCTTTCCACCTCTTGCTGAACCCATTCGTCAAGGGCACGCCTTACTTTCCGCCACTCTGCTTTCGCCTGTCCTCCCTCCGACTTCGCGAGTACCCAGTACCAAAGGGCAGAACGAACAGCTTTCGGCATGGGTGTAATCTCTCCCAGTGTAGTGTTTTCGTCTATCCATCCTTGAATGCTTTTGCCAATGGTTCTGGCGCTTCCCCGAATATCCCTGACTCCCAGTTTCTCCTGTACCGCCCGAACACCTATCGGGATTCTCTCCTTTGCCAGAGAATCCACAGCTTCCCAGATCACGTCGTCTGTGAGGAGCGCTGCGCCACGGTTGGCGTATTGGTTGGTCTCTGTAAACATTGCCATTTCATCCCTCCATGATTGATTTTCCCGGTGTTACAACATTCGCCTCAATGTAGGCGATAACGTCTTCTTTCCTGTACCGTGCCACTTCTCCAACCTTGACGTAGCGCAGTTGCTTGTGCTTCTGCCGAAAGTAGGCCAAGGTGTTTACAGGAACGCGCAGAATCCGCGCCACATCAGCCGGGGTCAACAGTCTTTCTCTTTACATATCCTTTCCTCCCGTGCTTTTCAGGCTGTTACTGATTCGCAATCCGACAGTCTGGAGTTCACAAACTCCACAAGGTCGCATTGCCGATAGCGCACACTCGATCCAATCTTCACATACTTCAGCGGATAACAATTTCTGGCTCTCCACGTTTGCAGTGTTGCCGCCTTGACTCCCAGCATATTCGCTGCCTCTTCAGGAGTCAG
>CAMNHX010000247.1 GCA_946539945.1 uncultured Desulfobulbus sp.
ATCTTTGTTTGATAAACCTCTTTAATTCATTGGAATTTCCCAACAAACTTCCAATGTACATTTTGAAAAAATATGAGATATTGTATTATCAACCGCATTACTTCCAAGTAGTAAGAGAGTAATCAAATCGGCATATAATGAGGTAATGGGACATGATTTTGCCATTCCCAGTGAATCTGTGTTCATCTTTTTATTATTGAGTATTCCTTTGACAGGAAGCTCAATAAACTTATATGAAAATTGAATACCACTTACTGAATACAGCAACACTCGTTCTGGGAAGTATGACAAAAAATCCTTGTTAATCCGTTGAATTGGTTCGCTACCAAAATCAGATAACACCATGAGATGCTTCAAAAACAGGTTTGCTGCAAAATGAGAGGTCTGAATAAGCTCAAAAAGACTCTCTGGTCGGCAGGCATCCGCAAGATTCAGGATGGAAAGGAACTTGTCTTGGGTCTGTATCAAAACAGGAAGACTGTTTGCATCGCCTGCAAGAGTGACAAGGTGTTCTGGCCACCACTTGCAAGCGTGCTCTTCAAGTTCTGTGCAATTCCTTTGATATTGGTTCACTTGACGCTGCCCTGTAGGCTTGCCGTTTCCTGCAGGAGAGCCGTGGTATCCACCCGGGGCGCGTCGTGCCACAGACCTTCCAGATCGTAGAAGGTGCGTTGTTCATGATAAAAGATATGCACCACCACATCGCCCAGATCCAGCAATACCCAAAGTCCCTCACTCAAGCCCTCGCTGCTGCGGGCATTGGCGCGCTTGGCGCTCAACTCCTCTTCCAGAGCCTGGGCCAAACCCTGCACGTGGCGGGTCGAGCGGCCACTCATAATCAGAAAATAGTCGGTAAAACCGGCAATACCGCGCAGATCCAGCATCACCAGGTCTTCGGCCTTGGCGTCTTCTGCAATGCGCACACAGGCAGCAGCCAAGTCCCGGCCTTCCAGATCCCTGTACTCCTTTTTCAACCGTCGCATTCGTGTGTCCTCAACTTTCAGCGCTTTCCGCCTTGCTGGTCTGTGTTCCAGAACGGGATTTGCGCTCCCGGGGCGGAAATTCAAAGGTAATTTTGCCCTTGTCGTCAATGAGCAGCCAAGCGTCAAAGAGCTTTTTCCGCTTGGAGACAAAGCCCTTGATGAGCGGCGACTTGCCCGTGTTCAGCAGTTGCGCAATCTGGTCCCGTTCCAGCTTGCGGCCCAGAATGATCTTGGAGATACGCAGGCCCTTTTTCTCGTCACCTGCAAGCGCGGACTCGGAAATGTAGGCAACCGGCGTTTCAAAGACCTTTGAGCCGTCAACCGGCGAAACCCCCACCGGGTCCTGTGCCAGAATGGCGTCCCGATCCTCTTCGGGCACAGCATCGGCAAAGAGGAACTCCACTTTGCCGTTCTGGAGCCTGAGCGAGGCAGTAAAGGGCTTGCCGCGTTTGGAACGGAAATCGTCAAAAGGTCCCACGGTTTCGCCCCGGATGAGCGCCACAATCTCTTCTTCCCGCATGACCCGGCCCCCCAGGACCTTGCGGATGGACAGGCTCTTGTCCTCTGCCTCAAAGGAGTCTGCGCGTTCAAAGAAACGGCGATTCTCCACAGGTGAAAAGGCAGCCTCTGGCACTTCGCTGCGCGGCCCGGCCTTGACCCGCTCCACAATGGCGCTGGTCATCTGCCTGATCTCCTGCATGAACTGGGTCCGGGTCATGGCGCCCTTCAGAATCTGGTTGAGCTTGTACTCCCATTCGCCGGTCAGCTCCGGAGAAGCCAGAAGATCAATGTTACGGGCCTCCAGAAGACTCAAGAGTTCAAAAGCCTTGCCTGTGGGTGTCAAATCGTGCTGTTCCCGAACCACGTACTGCTCATTCAGCAACTTTTCAATGATGGCCGCACGGGTGGCAGGCGTGCCCAGACCGCGTTCCTTCATGGCCTCGGCCAGTTCTTCGTCTTCCACCAGCTTGCCGGAATGCTCCATGGCAGAAAGCAGGGTGGCTTCTGTATAGCGGGGTGGCGGCTTGGTTTCCTGTTCTTCAAGGTCAACGCTTGTACACTGCGCTGCCGCATCCTTGGGCAGGGCCTGCAACTCCTTGTCCGCCTCCTCGCCGCTCTTGCCGTAGATGGCCCGCCAGCCCGGCTCCACCAGAATCTTGCCTTCAGTGAGAAAGGTTTCGCCTGCAACCACGGAAAGCCTGGTGGTGTTCAGATACACGGCAGCCGGAAAGAACACGGCCAGAAAACGCTGCACCACCATCTGGTAAATTTTCAGCTCAGGCTCGCTCAAGGCGTTGGGTTCAGGCAGGTGGGGCGTGGGAATAATGGCAAAATGGTCGCTAATCTTCTTGTTGTTGAAGATCCGGCGCTCAAGGCGTAGATAGCCTTTGTCCAGCGCCTCGGCGGCAAAGGTCCCGAACTGCCAGCCTTTCTGGACTGTCACACTTTTGGTGACAGCAGGCAGATAGTCTTCTGGCAGAAAGCGGCTGTCTGTACGCGGATAGGTCAGGAGTTTGTGACGCTCGTAGAGGCTTTGCGCCAGAGCCAAGGTGTTTTTGGCGGAAAAGCCGAAACGGCTGTTGGCCTCGCGCTGGAGCGTGGTCAGATCGTAGAGACCGGGTGCGCCCTGACTGCTCTTCTTGCTGCTCTCTGTCACTTTGGCTGGCTGATTGCTGCACCGGGCGGCAAGTTCCAGCGCCTGGTCCTTCTGCCAGATACGGCTTTTGCGGGCCTGCGGTCTGGCCTCGTCCTTGACAAAGTTCGGGTCAATCCACAGGCCCTCGTATGCGATGCCGCCGCAGACAAAATGACCGCGCAGTTCCCAGAAGGTCTGGGGTACAAAGGCCCGGCGCTCCCGCTCCCGCTGCACCAGCATGGAGAGCGTGGGCGTTTGCACGCGACCGCAGGGTGTCTTGCGGAAGCCGCCAAAGCGGGAGTTGTAGCAGGTGAGCGCCCGGGTGGCGTTGATGCCAATGAGCCAGTCTGCCTCGGAGCGGCAGAGTGCGGCGTCCTCAAGGGGCAGCATATCGGCGTTGTCGCGCAGCTGGGCCAGTCCAGCCCGGATGGCGTCTCCGGTCATGGACTGGAGCCAGAGCCGCTTGATCGTCTTGGAGCAGGGCTTGCCGGAGAGCGCCTCTTTCAGGATGTACTTGAAGATCAGCTCGCCCTCGCGGCCTGCGTCGCAGGCGTTGACCAGGGTCTCCACCTCCTTGCTCCTGATGAGCTTTTTCAGGGCCAGGAACTGGCTCTTGGTGTCGGGCAGCACGGCCAGCGGAAACTCCTCCGGTAGGATGGGCAGATGCTCAAAACTCCACTTCTGCTGGCCTGCATCCGGGAAACCGATGGTCACGAGATGGCCCAGGGCAAAGGAGACGATGTGCGCTTCGCCCTCGTAATGGGTTTTGGTCTTGGTGAACTTGCCCGGCAGACAGCGCACAATGTCTGCGGCCACACTGGGTTTTTCGGCAATGATTAAGATCTTTCCCATAGAGTGAATGTGTCAGAAAGACGAAAAATCGGAAAGGAAGCGCCCGTCCTTTCCGGTTGCGGGAAGGGACGGGCACAGAATGCAAGGGCGGTTTTTGACCTCCTCCACTGCCGGAAGGCAGGCGCTTGCCGCGCAGCCTGGTCAGGCTGGAAGCATTCCTTTGAGGTTCTGTTTCAAGAAGAGCGCCCAGAGCGGAAAGGGTACGACATCGCTCTGTCCTGCCGCCAGCTGGAGAACATAGGCGAACAAGGGGAAAAAGGCAAGTGGGCTTGAACAGTTGTCGTAGAATCTTTTCAAATCTGTGCAAATCTCATCAAATTGGTGAGTTTTTGCCTAAAA
>CAMNHX010000248.1 GCA_946539945.1 uncultured Desulfobulbus sp.
TGAGGGAGGGCACTTCCGGGCCAGCCAGCCAGGCGATGAGCAGGTAGGGGATACAGAAACAAATGCCAGCCAGGATGCAGTAAGGCCAGGCAGCAAAGCCTTCCTTCCAGCTCTTGTTCTTGCCGTAAAAACGGGTCATGAAGCCCAAGAGGAAGATGGGCAGGATAAAGGCCATGGGTACGTGCATCAGGGTGGCGTACTGGCCGATCATCTTGAAGAGTACAGTGGAGTCCGAGGTTTGCAGGGCCTGCATACCAATGTCCTTCAGGCTGTCAAAGCCCATGATGACCGGCGTGCCCACTGCGCCAAAGGTGACAGGGAAGGAGTTGAAGACCAGGCAGAGTACTGCTGCACAGAGAGGCGGAAAGCCCAGACCCAGCAAGAGCGGGGTAGCCAGTGCCGCAGGTGTGCCGAAACCTGCCGCGCCTTCGATAAAAGCCCCGAACATGTAGCCAATGATAATGGCTTGGACCCGGCGATCCGGGCTGACCTTGGTCATGCCTGCCTGGATGGTCTCCATGGCCCCGCTGTACTGGAGCGTGTAGTAGATGAGGATAGCGCCAAAGACGATGATCAGAACGCCAATGGCGTTGATCACGCCCTGAATGAAGAGAGCGCCGACCTGAATCGGCTCTAGCTTCCACACGAACAGGGCCAGGGCTGCGCCGGTGAGGAAGGCCAGGGGCATGGCCCGGGTAGAGGGCCAGCGGAAACCAACCATGAGGATCAGGGCCACCAGAATGGGGCAGACAGCAAAGAGTGCCAATAAGCCTACAGACATACGAACCTCCCGTGAAGATGCGGGGAAAGATGTCTTCCGGGATGCGCCACCCGCCCCGCGCGGACAGCCTCCGGTGGTACACTCTCAAGGGCCTGTCTGGAGCGCAAGCCTCCAGACAGGCCCGAACTGGCATCACTGTTTGAGATTTTCCGCCAACAGTTCAGCAATATGCCCGACCTTGACCTTCAAGCCCTGCTTTTCCGCGCCGCCGCGAAGCTGCATCACACAGCCGGGGCAGTCCACCACCAGACGGCTTGCGCCAGTGGCCTCAACATTCTTCAGCTTCTTCTCCAGAAGCCGGGAAGAAATCTCCGGGAACTTGACAGAGTAGCTGCCGCCAAAGCCGCAGCAGACCTCCTCTTCCTCGCAGGGCACATACTCGGCAGCGTCGTTGATCAGCGCTCTGGGCTGTTCCCTGACCTGCAGACCCCGGCAGAGATGGCAGGAGGCATGATAGGTGACTTTTTCCGCGCTCCTGTTGAAGTCCTTGGCCTCCAGTTTCAAAACGTCGTGGATAAAGGAACTGAAGTCAATGATCTTGCTGGCAAACTGCTTTACTTCCTCCTCGCCTGGACCAGCCAGGATGTCCTGGTAATGGTGCTTGAGCTGACCCGCACAACTGGCGCAGAGCGTGATGATATAGTCCGGGTTGAGTTCGCGGAAGGCGGCAATGTTCTGCCGTGCCACCTCAATGGAGGTCTTGCGCTGGCCCATCATCTCCAGGGGCAGGCCACAGCAGGTCTGTTCCATGGGGAAGTCAACCGCCACATTCTTGGCAGCCAGAATCTTGACGCAGGCCTCAAGCTCTTCAGGATACATGAAGTCCTGGGCGCAACCACTGAACAGGGCCACGCGCATGACCGGCTTGTCCAGTTTTGGCCTGATCTGGGGCCAGCGGTCGCGGAAGGACTTGTCTGCAATGGCAGGCAGAGCCTTGAAGCCCTGCTTGCCCAAAAACAGCATGGGCAGATGGCGCTGCATCCGTGCGCCCTCGGTGGTGTCAGACTTGCCGGTAAAGGGCTTTTGCGCAAAGCTCGCGAACTTCAGGAGCCGGTGGAAGGTCTTGCGGTCCTTCATGGCCATGGAAGCCACAGAACCCAGCAGATCAGAACCCTTCTCTTGCGTAAGGCGACTACGGATTTCACGCACCAGACGCGGCAAATCAATGCCGCCTGCGCAGACATTGGAGCAGGACTGGCAACCGATGCAGTTCTGGCAGAGGATGCGGGCGCGATCCTTGCCGTGGAAGAAGTAGGTCAGGATCAGGCCAATGGCGCCGATATAGACGTAACCCATCTTGTGACCGCCCACCAGCCGGAAGACCGGGCAGACATTGGCGCAGGCCCCGCAGCGCACACAGCGGAAGATCTGCGAGAAGAGCGGGTCTTTTGCGATCTCGGTGCGTCCGTTGTCCAGAAAGACCACGTGCATGATCTTCTTGTTGTCCGGGTTGGCCTGGCACTCGCCCGCGCCGTCCATGAGCGTGAAGTAGGAGGTGATGCGCTGGGCTGTGGCGTTTCTGGGCAGGACCTGCAAGGCGACCATCACGTCGTCCAGCGTGGCGACCAGCTTGTCCAGCCCGGCAATCACCACGTGGACCCGGGGCAGGGTAGTAACCATACGGGCATTACCCTCATTGGTCAGAGTGGAGACCGCGCCGTTTTCCGCCACTGCAAAGTTGCAGCCGCTGATGCCCATCTCACCGGCAATGAACTTGCGGCGGAGCTGGACCCGGGCCACCTTGACCAGGCGCTGGATGTCTTCTGGCTCCTGATACTCGCCAGTTGCCTTGGTGAAATCCTCTGCCACCTGATAGCGCGACAGATGGATGGCTGGCATGACCATGTGGGAGGGGCCTTCGTGGCGAAGCTGGATGATCCATTCGCCCAGATCGGTTTCATCAACGATCAGCCCTTCTGCTTCAAGGGCCGGGTTCAAACCGATCTCCTCGGCAGTCATGGACTTGGACTTGAGTACCCGCCGCACGTTGTTTTCCTTGGCAATGCGGGCGATGAGCGCATTGGCCTCCTCTGGTGTGGCAACGCGATGCACATGAACGCCACGCTTTTCCGCCTCGGTCTTGAACTGCTCGTAGAGTTCTTCCAAATGCTGGCGGGCATAGTCCTTGCGGTCGGCAATCTGCCTGATCAGACCGCGCTCATCCACCTCCTGGAACACGTTGGCGCGGCTGGCGCGGTATTCCACCGCAAACTTGTCCAGGGTCTTGCGCAGAAAGGCGTCGTGCAGGGCCTCGTCTATTTCCTGATGATAGCCGGAAGAGCTTTGCAAAGCGTCATGCATGGCCTAATCCTCCAGAAGAATGATGTGCATTTCCAAGGGGCCGTGTACACCGACCGCGCCCACGCGCTCAATGTCAGCGGTACGGCTGGGGCCTGTGACCAGGGTGGTGTAGGTGGCAGGGTTTTCAGCCATGCGCGCCCGCAGGATCTGCGTGATGGACGGCAGGTCCGGGTAAATGGCGGACTTCTTCAGGATCAGCACGGAAATTTCCGAAATCATGCTGGCCAGACGCGCATCCTCGTTGTCCGTGTTCAACATGCAGGTGCCGCTTGCAGCCACGCCTGCCTCCGCAAAGGACAGACCCAGGTCAATACCTGCCAGATACTTGCGCAGACCACTCTTCAGACACAAAAAGCCCTTTGCCTTGCAGGCTTCCTCCAGAGCGGCAAAATCCGTGTCGTTCAACTGCGGCGCAGCCATTACCTTTTGCACCCGGGTGGGGACCTTGTTGGGGCCAAGCGGACCTTGCTCTGTGCCCGGCTCTTCAGCCAGCATTTCAGCTGGTGCCTTTTTGACGCAGATCTCCACCACATAGTCCAGCGCTTCCTTCATGCCGGGCAGGGTCACCACTGTGGCATTCACAGCCTGGGCCTTGGCGGAAAAGGCGTCAACCAGTTCCTGATGGGTCATAATGCCTCCTTGGTTCAAGAAAAAGTCCAGCGCCGCGCCTGGTGAAGACGCGGCACAATCTAGT
>CAMNHX010000249.1 GCA_946539945.1 uncultured Desulfobulbus sp.
CTTGGCAGTGGAACTGGTCGTGTAGTCAATGTTGCTCGGTCCGCTGCCCAACAGCAGGTACCAGTCATTGCAGGCCGAGTTGTTGCAGGACTGGTTCTCTCCTGCATCCTGGAAGGAGACCACTGCCGGATACATTGTGGTGAAGGTCCCGTCTGGCAGGGGGATTTCGCCCAACAGCCTTGGCTCTTTTTCCGGGTTGGTCACGTCAAAGACCACATAGGCCGAATGGGTAAAGCGCGAGGGTGAGAAGCCGGTCAGTTCCATGCTGCCGCCGCCCTGGGCCATGCCCACCACCAGAACCGTGCCCCAGCCATGCGGGTGATCCGGATCCGGATCAAAGATCTTGGCATCAACGATCCGGGGCCGTCCGTCCACATAGGAAACGTGGGTATTGTTCTGACCGTATTTGGGGTCTTTCAGCCATTGCAGGTGCGAGAGCAGATTGCCCGGAGCATAGGCCCAGATCTCGCTGCCCAGGGGGTGTTCCACAGCCGCCCCGCCGTCTGGCTTTGTGCCGGCAGTGGAGTACTTGATCGCAGACCTTTCCACCCCGTCTTCTGAAGTGACCGCTTCTGTGGCGTAGAAGCCACCGTTGAAGGCGTGGAGCAGACCGTCGTTGGCGCCTGCATAGACCACGGTACGCCGGTTCAAATAGCGGCGGTAGAACTCGCGGTACGTCGTGTCACCGTAGAGAATGTCAAAGCCCTCCTGCGGCACACCCACAACAGAGGGCGAGGAGTTCATGATGTCGCCCAGACGCATGACATGACTGACGCCGTTGGTGTCCACCGGCGTGGTCCGGGTGCGCGTGCCCGGAATCTCTTCGCCGCGCACGTAGTTGATGACCTTGGTGGCCTCGTCCACACCGCCGTTCACGTCAAAGAAGTTGAGCGCGTTATTCCTGTTCAGCAGGCTGGACTCAAAGGGCACATACTCGTCGGTATCCACTGTGCCGTTCAGGTTGCTGTCAATCCAGGTCATGATGTAGCGGCCCGTGTTTGCCGGGGAGTTCCAGCTGCGGTTGCTGCTCACATCCACCCCGTCCAGCCAGAGTTGCTTGCGGGCATCCCAGAGATAGCTAATCCTGTCAAAGCCGATGCTCTGCGCCAGATAGCCAGCTACCCGCACACTGTCGCCTGCATTCAGCCATTGCAGGGAGTCGGTATTGGTCGCTCCCTCGGCAAGGTTAGGTGCAACTTCCACGGTCACTTCACCAGTGTTGGTCAGTTCCACGGAAGAGGTGCAGGTTCCTGTACCGCTGTTCTCCAGGTTGGAGACGCTGCAGGTGTTCAGGACATCACCTTCGGAACCCTGCATGTTGTAGGAGGAGAATTTGGCCCGCTCACAGCCGTCCAGAGACCCGGCATCCAGGGCCACGAGGATGCCGCTTCTGGAGCTGGAGTTGTCCAGGGTCATGTCCACGCCCCTGATCTTGGCCAGACCTGTGCCGCCCTCCACACATTCCACTGCCCAGGAGCTGAAGGTGCTGCCGTCCTTGCCGATGCGGCGCTTGGTCTTCAGGGTGATGGTGGTGGGGTTGGCAGAATCGATCACGCCGGGGCTTATCATCCTGTCTTCCGCGTCATAGGTGGGCGCGGTTTGCCAGTTGACCAGCCAGTCACCCGCAGGCTCCAGGGTGATGGTGGAAGACCCGGTGGAAAAGGACAGGGTATCAGTGGTGGTTCCCCGGCCTGCGCCTGCTGAAGTGGTCACGTGCCATTCCGAGGCGCTCGCACCTGCCGGGCCGTTGACGCTGTCCACCGTGATGCTGGCCACACCTGTTTCCGGGTTGTAGGCTGTCACTTGAGCGGTCATGCTGTAGGGTTCAAAGTCAAGCGTGCCTGCACTGGAATCATAGGAGGTGATATTGGCTTCCATGGAGTTGGGCTGCATGGTCAGCGTGCCGGTGGCAGGCGCATAAGAGAGGACCACACCTTCCATGGAGTAGGCGTTGAAGCTGTTTGGCTTGGAGCTGGCCATGACCTGGGCGGTCAGTTCCTTGCCGTTGTAGTTGCTCTGCACGACCTGATCCACGCAGTAGTCGTCCAGACGCCCGTTGGGCACGCAGATGTCCGAGAGGTTGCCCGGCGTTTTCCGGCAGAGACCGGTATCGGGGTCCATACCCAGCTTGTCGGGGACCGGTGAGCAGTCCTGCCGGGTGTTGCCCGCACTGTCTGCCCAGAGGGACTGGATGGTGCCGTACCAGTACAGGGTTCTGTCGCCCTGGGTTGACTTGGGTTCATAGTGGGACTGGTAGATTGCGCCTTCACCGCTGCTGTTGCTGGGTGCGACTGCTGCGGCTGTGCCCGAGGCTGTGCCTTCCTGCATCTGTTGGAAGACGCGGTTCAGGGAGTCTTCCAGATTCTTCGGGTTGGTGGCGTAAAAGTAGTTGTCCGGGATACCGTCCCGACCGGAACCGCCGGTCATGTTGTCCTGACGGTCCCACTGGCTGGTATCCGAGGGCCAGCGGGTGGCCTGGGCGCTTTCCTGATCATAGGTGAAGCCGCCGTACTTGGAGGCATACCACAGGGGATCTTCCAGAGTCTTGGCCTTGCTGGTGGCCAGCTTGTAGGTCTTGCTGGACGCGCCTTGCCGGTTACAGTTGCCAAAGCTAGTGCCAGCCGCCAGACACCAGCAACCCGACGTACAACTCGGGGACCCAGAGTCAACCGTTTCTGTGCGTGTGTATCCGCTGGCGCCGCTGTGGGCGTGATAGCCGTCCTCCGTGGTCCCGCTGATCACATAGCCAAAACCCATTTGCGGAGAGGCAGACTGGGCATGCACTCTGGTGGTAACCTTGATGGTCTTCTTTTTAACGTCATACTCGTAGTCCAGGGTTCCCCAGATGTCCGCGTCGTAGTCACCGCCCTGCTCGCTGTCCTCCCAGTTGACAAAGGTTTTGCCTATGACCTTGTCCTCAGTCACCTTCTGTTCTATGACCCTGAAGTCCACAATAGCGCCATTGCCCACCTTTTCGCCGTTAATCATGCGGAAGGCTGGCATGATGGTCACACCAGGCGCTGTGCCGCCTGTGGGCGCAGGCACTGAAATGACAGGTATGGCTGAAGCCAGGGCCACGCCATAGGTAGTGACAGTCTGCTCCTCCTTCACGTGTGGGTTGATGTCTGCCACATGGGCGTAATAGGCCAGACCAGCGACCCGGAAGGACCCGAAGAGGCGTGGCGCTTCCGGGCAGAGACCGCCTGCCCTGCCAAGCTCGGTCAGCAGTTTGGCGTCGCAGAGCTGGTTGTTTTCCCCTACGTCCGGGTTGCTCGCACTGTAGGGGATGGTCACGTTTCTTTGACCAAAGAAGTATCTGTTGTTGTACAACCCCTCCTTGTTGCCCACCTCATTGGTCATGTCCAGGGTGGAGTTGATGCCTTCAGGCAGGGAGTCCTTCCAGATATCCTTGGGTTTGAAGGCTATGGCGCCGTCAGTGTCCAGGTTGTCGGCGTCATAGGAGATGACGCTGGAGTTGAAGGCCAGTATGTTCAGCTTGGCACAGTAGTCTGAATCAGGCAGCCATTCTTCGTCGTACTCTTCCGGCTTGGGCATACCCCGGATGGCTGAAGTGCTGACCTCATAGGAATCCTGGTCAGTGTAGTAGGGATGGGTGCTGACAAAATTCTCCTTGTGCCCGCCCATGTAGGCAATGGCCTGGGCAAAGATCTCGGCAAAGGGGTTGCCCCACATTTTACAGCGGCCATCAGCAGCGATCTCGTTCTTGGCTGTCAGCATCCAGGTGCAGTTGTCGCCGTTCCCGTAGAAATTGGCGT
>CAMNHX010000250.1 GCA_946539945.1 uncultured Desulfobulbus sp.
TGTACTGTCTCAACTCTACAAGGTACAGGGTAGAAATCCTGTCTGCCAGTTTGGCATTGCTCTTCCATTTTTCAAAGGCCTGCTCGTATGCCTGAACTGCTTGCGCAGGATTGTGGGCTTTCTCAAAATCACGCCCCTTGGCGATCCACTGGGAGGCTTCCACCAAACCCGCAGAGTGCTGTTGACCCATCCGGGTGACGACCAAGGATTCTTGGGGGCCTTCTGCTTGGAATGACAACTTGTTTGCCGATTTTCCTGGCCAGACAAAATCCTTGTTTTTGGGATAGATGACTATTGTATTGAAGCGCTCTTCCTTTTTCAGGTCTTTTAAATTCATAATGACATCAAGCGCAAAATCCCACGGCACATTGTCCAAAGTCAAGGTCAAAGTGCCGTTCACCGCTTCGTCCACAATGATGTTCGTGCCACTGATTTCCCGGAGAAAACGGAACACGTTGTGCAAATCCATCTTGTAAAAATCAACGCTGATCCGCTCACGCTCATACCCGGAGAAGCCGAAATCATCACCCATACGTCCCGCACTCGCAGGAGCCACACTACCAGAAGCCTCTGGCAACTGTTTTGAGAGTGCCTTGCTTGACCGGGATGAAGCCTTTGCACTTGAAGACGTATTGACTTTTTTCAGGTCAAAGTTAACGAGTACATCCCTGCCGTCCTGTTGGGTAGTGTAGGGCAGAGCCTTATCAGAAGTAAATTCAAAGCGCAGAATTTGGGGATTGGCTTCGACAATTTCTTTTGTTTGCAGCTTGATGCGCGAATTGGAAGGAAGGTTGGCAACCAGTCCCGGTTTCAGGCTGGCATTGGCAACATCAATGACAACCCGCGCCGGGTCAGGCAGTTCATAGGAAGTATAGGCCAAGGCTTCATTTCCCTTGATCCGCACTTCCAAGGACGAACCCGCTTTTTTGGCGATCACATCCGAAACAATCGCCCCGTCTGTTCGCTCTGCCGCCTGTGCCAACGAGGCAAGAGCGAAGACCGATAACACGGCTGACACCACAGTCAGCCATCTACGCGAAGAACACTCTTGCGCTACTCTTCTGTACACGAGCCTTTTCATTTACCTTCTCCATCTCTTTTCAGCTTCATGGACACGACTGTCTTTATCTCCTCTCCTCCACGGGTACGAGCCGTTTCGGTAACAATGACTTGATCTTTCTGAATTTCGGTTACTTTACCCCGTCTGCCGATAAGTTGCCCTTCGATAATCTTGTACCCTTTTTTTGTAACATCCTCTACCATGGCTATGCGACCACGCGACGTTTCCATCACACCTACCAAACTTAATTGGGCAGGCTCAAACAGTCTCATTCCAGTCAATTCCGCATCATCGTCCGAGACGATTTCATTAGGATTAACCGATTTTGGCGCAATAAAGGGCTTAAAGGGGTCTGGTCTGGAAGTGACCAAGTACTCATAGGGTGGAGGAGTATTTAACTCCTCCTTTTCCTGTTCTGCAGGGGAGGTTTCCACATTTGCAGCATCTGCTACAGCCGGGGGCGCATTCTGGCCAGCCGGAGCGGGCGGATCAGC
Source organism: uncultured Desulfobulbus sp. (assembly GCA_946539945.1). Lineage (GTDB taxonomy): Bacteria > Desulfobacterota > Desulfobulbia > Desulfobulbales > Desulfobulbaceae > Desulfobulbus. The sequence continues at coordinate 1,555 of CAMNHX010000250.1, forward strand.
TTGTGCTGATACAGAGGTGAGCAAAGAAAAAATGCTCACCAACACAACCAAATGTATAATTTGCATACCAAGGAGAGTCCTTTTTGACCAAGTTTGCGTTTTCATCGTCTTGTCCATCCCTAATTAAGGAGCTACTTACTTTGCCCCTGTTGCCTTGGGAGCATCATCAATAAACTGATACGTGACCAGCTTACCGGTAGAGGTCAGAAGAATTTCTCCATTTTCATGCTTTGGCGATGCCATGGACAAGTTGTCAAGCGTCACAATCCGTTCCAGTTTGGACACTTTGTCCAGAAATAACCCGACATTATGATAAGGGCCATATACCTGAATAGCAATGGGAATCTCTGCATAAAATTCCCGACGTGACGAGGTTTGGGGAGCAAAAGATCGAACTTCTAATCCAGCAGCTTTGCCCAAATCTGCAATGTTTCTTAAAAGTGCAGGAATCTCCTGTGCTGTCGGCAAGAGAATTTTAGTTTCTTCGAATTTTCGCCTTACTTCTTCTACTTCCGCTTTAAATTTAGGTAATTCAGCAAGAACTGCTTCGACTTTTCGGATATCTGCCTGAACAGCCTCTATCTCCTTTTTGAGGCGCTCCTGTTCTTGAGTGTGTGGCTGATAAAACAGATAATATGCCAAAATCAGCGGAAGAAGAAAACACAAAGCCAAAATAAAAAACTTGACTTTAGGATCCAGAGTCTGATACTGCCCGTCAATAAAGGCGTCCAGTTTGTTTTGCTTACTCTTTGTCGTAGCCATATTTTTTCTCTCTGCTTCACTGTGCTTTAGAAGAGGAGCTTTGTGCGGACTCGGGAACTGTTATGGAACTTTTCAAAACGAATTGCATCAAATCACGATCCGCGTACTTGGACATCTTGGAGGACCCTAAAGATATTCCGGCCAAATAGGGAGATTCTTCCAAATCAAGCATATATTTGGCCACTGTTTGATTATCCTGCGCCATTCCTGTCATATCTAAAGCAGTTCCTGTCTGGGCAAGCTTGGTCAACCAGATACGGTCCGGCGGTGTACGATTGGCAATGTCATCCAACACATGGACGGCAATTCCAGACTTTTTCTTCAGGTTTTGGATAATTTCAATTCTGGTCTGGAGACGTTTCTTCTCCTTTTCCAGCGCTTCTATCTCTTTCAGTTGAGTCTCATATTGTCTTCTTTTTGCCTGCAAGTCCTCCAAGTCATGCTGGAGACGCTTGGTTTGCATTGTGTACGCAATGACCATAAGTGCCAGCACAGCCAAAAACAGAACAACCGCCAACGCAGCCAGCAGAAGCTCGTTTTTTGCTCTCTTTCTCCGTTTGATTTCCCGAATAGGGAGTAAGTTTATCTGTATCATGGCCTTAAAGAGTAGTTGGGCGAATTGCGAGACCTGCAGCAATTGCTATTTCTGGACCTAAAGTTGACAAATACTGACGGTCAAATTTTCTTTCGTCAACCTGGATACGCTCAAAAGGATCAAAAACCTGTGCAGGCAAATTCAATTCATTGGATAGAAATTCAGCCAACCCAACAACTTTGGCTCCCCCGCCACTTAACACGATATTCTTCAGAGGTCGTTTTGAGTTGTTGGAGCGATACAAATCTGTCGCCTTTCGAATCTCCATGACCCATTGCCCACACACCTTGTTAAAAATTTTGCGTATTTTGGCGTTCTGTTCAGGCATGGCCATTGCACCCAGTTTGAGCTTTTCCGCCTCATCATAATCGATATTCAAATCTACTGCGAGGCGGTTTGTCAGTTGCTCGCTTCCGACACCAACATCTCGCGCAACCACGGAAACACCGTCCGCAATGATGTTGATATTCATCTTTGAAGCGCCAATATCAATCAGCGCAACATTGACATCAGACCCAATGACCACGCTCCAAATATTGCTTAAGGCGAATCCGTCAACGTCCACCAGCACCGGATTCAGTTTCAGGCCAGCGAGCATATCCAGATAGTGGTTAACTACCTCTTTCTTGGCAGCCACCAGCAAGATGTCTTCCCTGTCTGATCCGGCTTTTTGGGTCGGCAAGCGCTGAAAATCCAGATACACGTCCTTGGAGTCAAAAGGAATGTACTGCTCGGCTTCCACCGCTATATACTTGATCAGTTCCTCATCGTTCATGTGCTCTAGATTGTTCTTTTTGACGATGACAGAATAGCCGGAGATGGAAACG
>CAMNHX010000251.1 GCA_946539945.1 uncultured Desulfobulbus sp.
TGCCGCCTTCCCGGTATTCTCCATGACTGCTTTCACCGTGCTGGTGCGCTGGAAATGCAGGCTTTCCAGCGAAGCGGTGAAAGGAGTAAAAAGACATAGTGGAATCGCTCTAAACAACAGTGGCAGTCAGTGCATCCCGTGACCGTGATTTTGGGCGCTGGCGTTACTCTGCATCTTGATGTTCATCAGAATGCCGATGGCAGCCATGTTGGTCAGCATGGAGGAACCACCGTAGCTGAAAAGCGGCAAAGGCACACCCACCACCGGCAGAAAGCCCATAACCATGAACAGGTTGATGACTGCCTGCCAGAAGATCAGGGCCACACAGCCAAAGGCCAGAAGAGCGCCCAGGCGGTCGCGGGCAGTCATGGCGACGTGTACACCCCAGACCAGCATGAAAAAATAACAACTTAAAAAGAACAGCGCTCCGGTAAAGCCCCACTCTTCGCTCCACACGGCAAAGGCAAAGTCGGTGTGGCGCTCCGGCAAAAAACTGAGATGACCTTGTGTGCCTTCCATGAACCCCTTGCCAAAGAGCTGGCCGCTGCCCACCGCAATCTTGGACTGCAAAATCTGGTAGCCTGCGCCAGAGGGATCAGCCTCCGGGTTGAGAAAGGTCTCTATGCGCTTCACCTGATAGGGCTTGAGCAGGAATTTCCAGCTAATGAACACGCAACCTACGGCCAGTCCGGCCAAGGTCAGCAGGGTTGACCAGCGCAGGCGCACAAAGAGCGTCATGGAGATAAAGACAATGGCGACAATCAGGGAAGTACCCAGATCAGGCTGGATGAGGATCAGGGCAAAGGGGATAAGCGCCAGGATAATCGGTTTGATCATGTCGCGCAGCCGGTAGCCGCCGCTGACCTTCGGCCCGTTGGCATAGCAGGTGGCCACTACCAGAATCAGCACCAACTTGGCTGGTTCCGAAGGCTGCAGGTTGAAGAAGCCCAGGTCTATCCAGCGCTGTGCGCCCAGCACACTGGGGACAAAGAGCTTGGTATAGACCAGAAGCAGTAGAACCAGCAGGTAGAGAATCCAGCCTGTCTTGGCGATGAACTGGTATTCAAAGACCTGCAGAACCAGGATGACGCCCAGCCCCACGACAAAAAAGGCGAGCTGTTTGAAGAAGAGTGTGGAAGCGCCAATCTCCCCACCCGCGTAGCTGGAACTGTACAGGTTGGTCATGGCCATGACAGACACCAGAAACAGGAGGAGCAGCATGACCCAGTCGAAATGCTTGAAGAATTGGCGGTCTATCGGTGTCATGGCAGATGCTCTGAAGCGTTGAGGTTGGCGGCACGCTCTGTGCGGCGCACTGAAAAAGGGCAGAAGCGCACCAGTGGTCGGTAGTCTTGGTGAGACGATGGGAGCGCTCGTCTCTCAAAAGTACACCCTGCCCGAGCGTTTTCCCTTGGTGAATTTTGTCTGCTCCAGCGTGACCGTGTCAGCGCAAAAATCCCCTTGCAAAAACGAGGAGATGGTCCTGCACCAGCTTTGCTGGAAAGCCGCTTCGCCCAAATGACCGAGAAAGGCTGACAGACAAAAGGCACAGGGGAAATACCCTAATCAGTACTGCGTCGCGGTTTTTGCTTCTGCTTTTTGGCAGGCTTTCTGGCTGGCCCTGATCCGGCTGTCCTGGTTCTGGTATTCTGACTCTGCACCCTTGCTGCTGCACTGCCCGGGTCTGCCGTGTCCAGCGGCGTCAGTTCAGTCTCGGTCTCATCGTTCTGGGAGGGCAACTTGAGCTTGTCCGTGAAGTAGCGGGTCATCAGTTTGGAGGCAATGGGCGCGGACACCGTGCCGCCGTGCAGACCATGCTCCACAAGCACTGCCACCGCAATCTGGGGATTGCTGGCAGGCGCATAACAGGTGAACCAGGCGTGATCCCGGTACTTGTAGGGAATGTCCTGCTCCCGGAGATGCTGGTACTGCTTGACCCGCACCACCTGCGCCGTGCCGGTCTTGCCACCCACCACAATGCCCGGAATCTGCACCTGCGCCCGACGGCCCGTGCCGCGCCGTCCGTTGACGGCCTCCACCATGCCGTCCCGAATGAGCTTCAGGTTGCGCTCCTGCCCCTTGAACTGGTGCAGGATTTCAGGAGTAAAGGAGTAGGCCAGTGTGCCGTCCGGGAAAAACTCTTTTTCCACAATGGCTGGCTTGTAGATCGTACCACCATTGGCAATGGCCGCAGTCATTACCGCCATTTGCAGGGGAGTAACCAGGTTGTATCCCTGCCCAATGGACACGGACAGCGTTTCACCTTCCTGCCACTTCTGCCGCCGGGCCTTGCGCTTCCACTCGGTGGAAGGCACGATGCCCGGCTTTTCGTGTTCCATCTCCACGCCAGTGAGGTTGCCCAGCCCGAAGAGGTGTGCGTATTTGGCCAGCCGGTCAATGCCCAGGCGCAGACCCACAATGTAAAAGTACACGTCGCAGGATTCGGCAACTGCCCGCTTCAGGTTGACCCGGCCATGCCCGGAATGCTTCCAGCAGCGGTAGGTCCGGTTGCCAAAGCGATAGTATCCGGGACAGTTGAAAGAGGTTTCAGGGGTGACAATGCCTTCTGCCAGCCCGGCCAGCGCGGTCACAGGCTTGTAGGTTGACCCGGGAGGATACTGCCCCTGCACGATCTTGTTCACCAGGGGATGCAGGGGGTTGTCCAGAATGGCCTTCCACTTGGCATGGGAAATGCCACCGACAAAGTCCTGCAAGTGCAGGGGCGGCGAACTTGCCAGCGTCAGCAGACGCCCGGTATTGACCTCAATGGCGACCACTGCGCCCGCAAAGTTCTTCTTTGTCAGCTCCTCTTCTGCAATGCGTTGCAGGTCAATATCCAGGGTGAGCTGCAGGTTTTTGCCCGGCACTGGCGCTTCGCCTTTCAGGGACTTCTGCTCAAAGCCCAGCGCGTTCACTTCCATGTAATCCCGACCCTTGGACCCGCTCAAGTCCGCCTCCCGTAGGCGCTCCAGCCCGGCCTTGCCGATCAGATCCCCGCCCCGGTAGCGTTCCCGGTCCATGTTGGCCAGTTCCTTTTTGCTGATCTCGCCCAGATAACCGATCAGGTGCGAGGCCAGATCGCCATAGTGATAGACGCGCTGCGGCACAACCTCAATGCTGACCTGGGGCAGGTACATCCGGTTGACCTCAATCTGCCGCACCTTGTCCCAGGACACGTTTTCCGCCAGCCGGACCGGCAGATGACCGGGCTGGTCCACCATCTTGCGGATCTTCTCCAAAAGTGCCGCTGGCTCTTCTCCCAGCACAATGCTCAAGGTTTTCAGCCATTTTTCATTCAGGCGGTTGCTGTCGCGCAGCCAGATGACGTTGAAGGAGGGCCGATTGGTGACCATTTCCCGACCCTTGCGGTCCAGAATGTTGCCCCGGGGCGCGACAATTTCCATATAGCGCACCCGGTTGGAGTCTGCCAGGCGCGCATAGTCCTTGCCTCGCTCAATCTGCAGGAGATACAGCCGGGCAATAAGCACGACAAAGATCACCAGAACCCAGCCCAGCGCGTAGAAGCCTTTTTGCGCCTGGATTTTCAGTTCGTCCGCCCCCTGCGGCGTTGTCAGGGGAACCATACCCTTCCGGGACCAGTCCTTACGCCCCAGAACGCCGGAGCGACGACGGTTTGTGCTACGCAAGTGCTGCATGGATCACCTCCGGTTGGGGTTCAGGTCTGGCGGCGACGGTGTGCGTTGTCTCTCGTCTTCTGGCGCTTCCAGGGCAGGGAGG
>CAMNHX010000252.1 GCA_946539945.1 uncultured Desulfobulbus sp.
GAAGAGTCTTTTTTATCCGCGAAGTCCGTAGGGGCGGTTCGCGAACCGCCCCTACGCGCTGTAGGTCGCAACAGCCCGAAATCTCAACGAAATTCCTTAAGTTTTTATGACATTGCGGTGAGAGGGGCTTGAAATGTGCGCTTTCTGTGGGCTGCTTCGCGTAAAAACAGCGGGACGGCAGGGCAGCGGCCCACCGCGCCCCACTCCACGCAAGCAAGGTAAAGGAGGAGCAATCATGCCAATGCCAGAAACCGTCACCCTGGATCAACTCCACGCACTGGCAGCCGGGCATCTTGCCCAAAAAGACCTGGAACTGGTGGAAAAAGCCTGCGCCTTTGCCCGGGAACGGCACGGCGACACGCCCTACCGCTACGGTGGCACCTTTCTGGAACACGCCACGGCTGTCACTGCCATTCTGGTGTCCATGAAGATGGACGTGGCTACCATTGTGGGCGGTCTGCTGCACGGAGTCATCAACGAAGGCGTGGCCACGCTGGAGGAGGTCAGGGCAAACTTTGGCCCGGACATCGCCAACATTGTGGAAGGCACCACGCGCATCACCAACGTGCGCTACACTGCCGGCGCTGCCGGGCAGATTGAGAATATCCGCAAGTATATTCTTGCGATGGGCGCAGACATCCGCGTCCTTCTGGTGCGGCTGGCTGACCGTCTTCAGGACATGACCACCCTTGAGGCGGCAGCCGAAGAGGAGCGCCGCTACAAGGCCAGGGAAACCATGGACCTGTACGCGCCCCTGGCTGGCCGCATCGGCATTGAGTGGCTGAAGCGCGAGCTGGAAGACCTTGCCTTTTCCTGGCTCTATCCGCAGGAATACGCCAAACTCTCCAGCGAGATGAACAGCACCCTGGACGAGCGGCAAGCCTATGTGGAAGAGGTCATCGGCATTCTGCACGCCAAGCTGAAGGCCAACAACCTTGAACCTGTGCGCATCACAGGCCGTCCCAAGCACCTGTACTCCATCTACAAGAAGCTGGTAGCCCAGAAGATCACAGTGGACCAGGTATATGACAAGGTGGCCTTCCGCATCATCGTGCGCACGGTGCGGGAATGCTATCAGGCCCTGGGCATCATTCAGGCTGACTGGTCGCCGGTTCCGGGGCGACTCAAGGATTTCATCAGTATGCCCAAGGCCAACAACTACCAGTCGCTGCACACCACGGTTTCCGGCCCGCACGGGCATTTCATCGAGATCCAGATCCGCACCGAAGACATGGACCGGGTGGCCCAAGAAGGCGTGGCTGCCCACTGGGCCTACAAGGAAGGCCAGAAGATTTCCCAGAATGACGCCCGTCTCTTCCGCGACATCAAGCAGATGGTGCAGAATCTGCGCGAGGTGGAAGACCCCACTGAATTCATGGAGTCCCTGAAAAGTGAACTCTATGAACCAGCCGTGTTTGCGGTCACGCCCAAGGGCGAGGTGCGCTCCTTGCCCCGGGACAGCACGCCCATTGACTTTGCCTATGCCATCCATTCAGACATTGGCGATACCTGCGTGGGGGCCAAGGTCAATGGGCAGCTCGTACAGCTCAAGTACAAGCTGCAAAACGGCGACATCGTTGAAATCCTCACCCAGAAAAACGAGCATCCCAAGCGGGCCTGGCTGCAAATCGTGCAGACCACCCGCGCCCGCAACCGCATTCGCCAGTATCTGCGCAAAACTGAAAAGGAACTGTCGCTCCGTCTGGGCCGCGAGATTTGCGACCGGGAACTGAAGAAGAACGGAACCAGCTTGCAGGCCCTGGTCCACGGTGGTCAGCTTCGCCTGCTGCTGAAGGCCCTGCGCTGTGCCAATCTGGACAATATGCTGATCAAGGTGGGGTGCGGCGATTTGAGCGTGCCCGCGCTCCTGCGGGCCTTGCAGCCCGAAGGCTATGACGGGAATCTGGAGCGGCGCGGAGAAGAGATACAGAGACGGGCGCGGCGCGGTGCAGCAACGGACGGGAAGACGGCGGAAGGCGCGGTTCTGGATGGCATTGTCGGTCTGCCCATCAAGGTGAGCCGTTGCTGTCATCCGGTTCCGGGTGATCCGATTATCGGTTTTATCACCACAGGCGCAGGGCTGTCCATCCACCGGGCCGAGTGCCCGAACCTGCTGGCAACCAGCTCCACCCGCTGGGTGGAGGTCTCCTGGCCCCCTGCGCTCCATCCTGCTTACAATGCCGCTGTGCTGATCCGGGTGGAGCGCCGGAAAGGCGCACTGGCAGACATCAGCAGTGCCATCAACGCGGGTGACGCGGATATTGCGGAAATGAACGCCCGGACCACAGCCCAGAACGTCATGGAAATCGAGGCCCTTTTGGCGGTCCGCAACCTGGACCATCTCCAGACCCTTATGCGCCGCCTGCGCCAGATGGCCGGAGTGGTGGAAGTACGGCGGCGTTGATGATACTCTGCGAGATCTGCGGCAACGACTTTGAACCGGAATGGCCCAATCCGAAACGCTGCCCCTACTGTCAATCCGAGCAAGAGGGGGAGCTGTTTGCAGCGCCTGATCCGGTGGAGCTGCACCGGCTGGTCAACTTGGAGTACAACAAACCCCTGGTCGCCCAAGCACTTGCCCGGCTGGACAGCGAACTGGAAGTCTGCCGCATTCTGGGGGTGCGTGTGCTTACGCTCATTCACGGATACGGGTCAAGCGGGCGGGGCGGGCGCATTCGTGAAGAGGCGCGGGCGCGTTTGCTCTTTCTGGAGCGGGAAAGCCGGGTTGAATCTGTCATTTTTGGTGAGGACTTTGAAAGCCGGTCCGGTCGGGGCAGACACCTGATCCGGCGCTATCCCTTCCTGAAACGCCACGCTGACCTGAACCGCAACAATCCGGGCATTACCGTGGTTCTGCTGGCGCGACAGCGACAGGATATGCCGCGTCAGTCTGTGGAGAGACAGTGAAGGGACCTGTTTTTCGCCGTAATTCCCTTTTGGGGAATCGTGCGGCCCAAAACCGATTTGATCAGCGTCTCTATAACACAATCACAGCCCATGAAACAGCAGTGATGCTACACCTTCTTTCCAAACTCCCCCCGGTAAGCCTGAACCTGGTCGGCGATCTCTTCCCGGCTCTTGCCCAGACTGGCAAAGGTTCCCATTTCCTCAATCATCTGCAAAGAGGCTTCCACAATGCCAAAGAGCAAAGCGCACCCTGTGCCCTCGCCCAAACGCATATTCATGTGGAGCATGGGCTGAAGCCCGGTGACTTCCTGCAAGAGCAGTGCACCCGGCTCAAAGGACAGGTGTGAAGGCAGCATATAGTCCTTTGCCAGAGGGGCCAATCTCATGGCAACCAAAGCTGCGACCCCGGAAATCAGACCGTCCACAATCACAGGCACACGGCGGGAGGCGCAGGCCAGAAAGACGCCGGTCAACCCGGCAATATCCAGACCGCCCCCCTTGGACAGCACGTCCAGAGGATCATCCGGGTTGGGTTGGTGCTGTTCCACAGCCAGCCGCACCACCTCTTTCTTGCGGGCAAAGGCTGCATCCGTCAGGCAAAGCGTCACATGACGTTCGGCCAGGCGCGCTTCGAGCGCACGAAGCTGTATCTTGAGAATCGCCCCAATCTGGTCTGCACTCAACGGCTCAAAGGTGATGATTTCATCAATGCGGTTGAGGAATTCCGGCTTGAACATCGAACGCAGACGCGCCATGACATCGGCCTGTCGTGCCTCAAGCGGGCGATCTGTCTGCTGCAAAATGTCGCTG
>CAMNHX010000253.1 GCA_946539945.1 uncultured Desulfobulbus sp.
TGGAGAGGTTTGCATAGATTTGATTAAGTTTCAAGTAAACAGTTCAAACCCCATGTTTTCCGATGTGAGCAGAATGGCTGCCTGTCCAGCGTGCTACAGGAAAGGAAAGCGCCTTAAGGTAATGCGGGCGCTTTTCATGACCTTCCTCCCTTGCTTGCAGGTTCGGATGGACCGTCAAAGACTGCCAACAGCTTGTGCATGGCTGAAACCGCTGGCAGTGTACCGCCAGCCACCTCCTGCTCCACGCTCGCCAGAATTTGCCGCACACCCTCATGGCGGATGAAACGCTCGTGCAGCTTGGCATCCACCATCTCATGCACCCACTTCACGTTCTGGTCGCGGCGATGTTGCTCAAATACACCAGAGGCCGTGGTGACAGCCCGGAACTCCTCAATCACCCGCCAGATTTCCAGAATGCCCTCACCAGTCAAAGATGAGCAGGTGTAGGCATGGGAAGTCCAGCCTTCAGTGGCAGGCTGGAGATAGTGCATGGCGCGCTCGTACTCGCCCCGTGCGGTCTGTGCAGGCAACTTGTTTGCCCCGTCTGCCTTGGTGATAACCAGTGCGTCGGCCAGTTCCATGATGCCTTTCTTGATGCCCTGCAACTCATCGCCCGCACCGGAGAGCATTAAAAGCAGGAAAAAATCCACCATGGACCGCACTGCAGTCTCGCTCTGGCCCACGCCCACGGTTTCAATCAGGATCACGTCAAAGCCGGCTGCCTCGCAGACCAGCATGGACTCACGGGTCTTGCGGGCCACGCCGCCCAAGGTCTTGCCCGCAGGCGAGGGCCGGATGAAGCAACGGATGTCCCGGGAAAGCTGCTCCATTCGGGTTTTGTCGCCCAGGATGCTGCCGCCGGAAATGGAACTGCTGGGGTCAACCGCCAACACCGCTACCTTGTGCCCCAATTCCAGGAGTTTGCAGCCAAAGGTCTCGATGAAGGAACTCTTGCCCACGCCCGGCACGCCGGTGATGCCCACCCGGATGGACTTGCCCGAATGCGGCAAAAGGCGTTTCAGCACCTCTTGGGCCATGTCGATGTGCTTGGGTGCGCTGCTCTCCATGAGCGTGATGGTACGCCCCAGCATGGCCCGGTCGCCCGAGAGCACGCCTGTTGCGTAGTCCTCTGCCGTATAGACAGGTCGCCGGTAAATTTGGGTGGGCGCAGCTGCCGCTGCTTCCTCGGCTGCCGCTTGGTACGAGCTGATGCCGTCGTGACCGGTGGCCACGCCGTCCATAACCCGGCAGGCGAACTCGCTGCCTGCGTCCTCGGGCTGCCATTCGGGACGATTTTGCGGGCGATCCTGAAGCTGTTTTTCCGTGTCTTTGATGGTGGCCATACTGTTCCTCCGCAAAGGGCGATGCCGCTGGCTACGCGGCGTTTTGGTTGGGTGTGAATCAGCGCTGCAAGAGTTTCCAGTGATTGCGTGGCGTCGGTCTGGCAGGCGGTGTACCGGGATTCGCCGGACATGACCCGCCTGCCTCTGTTTCAGGGATTGTTTGGGGACTCTACCATTGGGTATATTCTGATATTTATACTACAACCCAACAAAACAATCTTGTTCAAAATATCTTTTGATAGATGACAATCGAGAGGAATACATAAGTTTCCATATTCAAAGCCAATATCAAAAAATTTTCTGCATTTTGTTATAGTATTTCCGTTTTGAATTTTTATGTCATGATGAACGAAGCGACTTTTCAGTGCGAAGCACGGTAAAAGTCTATCTCCTGCAGAATACCGGAATGTTTGCAGGAGTTGCTTTTGCAGATATTCTGAAAACCTTCATGAGATTATTCACTTCGTTCAGAATGATAGGAACTTTCCCGATTCATTTCATTTTGGCTTTCCATCGAAGCGGTGAAATGAGCAAAAAGACAAAGCTGAAATACTATAATAAAATAATTTACAAACAATAATTCAGTCATTGAAATATTTATCAAACATCGTTTTATGCATAATTGCATTTACACCAACAATGTTATCATCAAATTCTCCAAACACTCTTAAAAATACTCCATATTCCCGGCACGTATACGAGATGAGAGTACTCCAAAAACGTAATTGATCATAATACCTGTAAAATCCCCATCCATTTTTTATATATTCATACATATCAATACTGTATGAATCAGAGAACATTACCAAAAAAGAACGCCCTTTATTTGTTGATTTTAACATATCCATTCCTATGTTTACTTCATCTTGTTGTAATTTTATAAATCCAAAATATTTTACTACTCCATTTGCATACACAGGTTCTTCTTTGTACTCACTTTTTGAGAGCAAGTTCCCATATTTTTCCTTGAACCTTCCCCATAATTTATAATATTTCAGACGTTTTGTCTCTTTTTCCCAGGGATATGTAGAGGAAAATAACCAAAGATTGTATTCATTTACTTTTCTTTTTATTAAATCAACACAAATTTCTACACATAAAGTATTAAAATCTATCCAGATTCTATCTGGATAGCAAATATTTGCTACACAACTTATCGATGATAATGATTGTTTTGGTATTATCAATGCACTATCTACAAGGTCAAACATATCATTGTCGTTAGATACTAATAAATTTTTCTCTATTCTTATATCAGTATTCATAGTTATTATCATACTGATCATTGAAATATGTGGTGTCGTTCTGTATGTTATCCGGTCAAGAAATAATGACCATTAGAGCATCTCGACTTTTGGGATTTATACACTACCTTGTCTGTTTTCACCAACTTTGCTGGAAAGTCTGAATGTGTCAGCGCGAAGAATCTCCAGTTTTTGACAGGAGATGGACTTTTACCGTGCCAACAAGTCGCTTCGTTCAGCATGACAGGTAGGGGGTAAATAAAAAATGAAAGTGAAGATGCTAGACATACTCAATGAGCAAAAACCGATAGATCATACCGGCAAGCCGGTCTCTGGATGACCGGGGGCATCAGCCATCGTGCCGATCATCCGGGGCTGTCCGTCCAGCCCCAGATATTCGCCCAGCATGGCGAAGAAATGAGCGCGAACAGTCTCCCGATCCTCGAGGTCGCCCGGGTACACGCCAAAGTTCACGTGCCTGTCGGGCGTGAACATACAGAGAAACGGAACCCCCCACTTGCGGCCATCGGGCGGACGCATCTTCGCGCCCAACTTGCCCATGAACTCGCGGAAGGAGTTTTGGTCGGACTGTTCCAGCGAGGCCACGACCACCGGGCGGAAGGAAGGCCCGTGCGGGTTGCGGTCAAGACGATAAAATGCCGTCATAACGTAGGAATAGAATAGCCTTTTGTCCGGCGCCGGCTTGCCGGCCTCCTCGCAGAGACTTTCCTCCGTGGTGACGGGCTCCTTCTGCAACATCATGAAAAAATCGCCCCAAACCCAAGTTTCACCGGCGTCCGTACTGGTCCAAAGCGCCGGCAATGTGGGGGTTATCACAGGTTCCAGCAGGGCAAAGACCTTGTCGCTCTTGCGTCTCTCCTTGTTGGCGCTCTCCGGGTTCGCCGAGTCCTGTTGCGGTTCCCCGTCGCTGCCTGCCATCCTTGCCTGCACCTGTTGCGCCTTGGCATGGCCCTGTTCCAGATTTTCCATAGCCTCGCGGACACACTCCGCCATGTCTGGCTTCTGCGGCACTCCTTGGCCCGTCTCGTACATCACGCCCAAGGCCCACAGCGCCTCGGCCTCGCCGTTCTGCGCACGCGCCCGCAACTCACCTTTGGC
>CAMNHX010000254.1 GCA_946539945.1 uncultured Desulfobulbus sp.
AGCCGAAATCAGTAATCAAAGTGACAATCCGCATGAACTTTTCCACAGAAAAACCCGCTCTGCCAGAAGCAAAGCGGGTTGCTTGGATTTGAAAGGTGTCGGATTGGCAAGTTGAATGCTGAAGCGTCCATTCAACCTTTCTGCAGCTTGGCAATAAAGCTGTCCGCTTCCCGAATGGAGGCTTCCATCTCGCGGATGAGCTGATCCACGTTGCGCTCCAGACTCAACTTTTCGCCCTGCAAGGAGGAAATGGCCTGGGCGTTCAGGTTGTGCTTGAGGTAGAGCACCTGATCATGGAACACTGTCAACACCGGCTGAATCTTGCTACTGGCCCGCTTCATGGCAGTGATCAGTTGCTCGTATTCGCGCTTGGTGCTTTCCAGTTTGCGCTCGCTGTCCTGCCGGAGAGAGGCGCTGGAATACTGCTGCAACTCCGACTTCCATTCCTTGAACAGGGCTTCGGAGACCGACTCCACAGAGGCAATGCGCTTGTGGACCTGATCCGACTTGTCCTTGCAGCGCTCGTACTCGGTGTTGAGTCTCTTGTACTTTGCCTCCAGATCACCGCCCCGGACTGCCACCACTGAAGAAAACTGCTCCAGCGCGGTTTTGAATTGCTCCTTGGCTTCGGACTGGGCATCCCGGGCCGCACCCACGCGATCCACCATGATGTCGCGCTTGTGGACACCCAGCTTTTCCATGGCCCCGTAATAGGCCTGGTTACAGCCGCCGAGCCAGACCACAGCGACCAGCAGGCACAGCAACAGAGTCAGAAGGCGGGAAAGACGAATCCTGTCATTCATGGCATTCTCCTCCGGCAAGAGCGCAGAGACCGCCTGTTTCTCCCGGGTTCAGGAGGCGGCGGAGCAGTGCGTACAGGAACCACTGTGGGGACAGGAAGGGGCACTGCCGTGTTCATGGGTATAGCCGTCGGCGTACCAGCCGCCTCCCTTGAGCTGGAAGGTGGAGGAGGAGATCAGTTTGCGCACCGGCTGTCCGCATTCCGGGCAGGCGCTTAAGGGAGCGTCAGTAATGTGCTGGTTGACTTCAAAGGTCTTCTTGCAAGTGCTGCATTCGTACTCGTAAACAGGCATGGCATACTCCGCTTTGAGAGGCAAAAAAAGACAAAGAAAACGCGAACAGGGCTTGTTCGCGTGCGTACTCTTTACAGCAAACGACTCAATGCGTTTTCTGTTCTTCCCACTTGCGGGGAGAACGCATTTCTCAAGCCGCGCAGCGGTAAATTCTTCCGGTTGACGACACTTGCCAGAGGCAGGGCACGAGGACAGAAACGAACCTCTCGCTCTTCAGGCGGAGTGCAATATAAAATAGACGTTTCATCTGTCAACCACTGTTCCGGGAAAAAGCGCATCCCGGCGCACACAAAAAAAACGGGCAGACCTGAAAGCGTCTGCCCGCTTAGAGCGGTTCCGTCTTGTCTTTTTATTGTCATTCTGAAGCGCGAAGCGCTGAAGAATCTCATGGAGAATACCGGGAAGGCGGCAGGAGATGCTTCGCTTCGTTCAGCATGACATAAAAAATGAAAACGGAATTGCTCTAAGTCTTGTCCTGCCCAGTCTTGCGCTATTCAGCTGTCTCGTAGCTGCGCCCGAAGAGGCGGGCCGTGTCCACAATCGGGGTAGGCTCGCCCTTGTAGGTGAAGCAGGAGAGGCTCACCCGAGGCCACAGAGGGCTGTCATCCGGCAGTTTGCAGGCCATTTCGTCACTCACAAAAACGGTTTCTGGTAGTCTGGGCAGCAGAACCGCGCAGTATTCCAGCGGTTCACCCGCAACCCGCTGATAAGCCAGAGTCAACACATACTTGACCTTGCCCTCTTCCAGCGGCGTGTCCTGCTGCAAGAGCAGACGCCCCAAGTCAATCACCGGAATCCAGCTCTCCTGCCAGGGCAGGATACCCATGCCGTGAGGCGCTGTGCCTGGTACTGGAAAAATCTCCGGGTCTTCCACGATTTCCAAGGTGGTGTGGATCGGCAGTGCCAGTCGATGCCCGGTTGCAAACTCCAGAATACGCGCCGGAGCTGTCTTGCCAACTATTTTCAGCTCTTCCTGAACCGAAGCGCCTTCTTTTTCCTGAAGCAGCGTTTCCTGATCACTCATGTTCAACTCCCAAAAGCAGTTGTTGCAGCGTGTACGAGGAGCAGACAAAAACAGGCTGGTTGTCCATGAGCGTGTACTGTCTGAGCGGAGAGGCAGTGTTGAGCAGAATGGCTGGAATCTCGTAAATCTCTGGCGTAAAGTCCTGGAGAACCCTGGTTTCCGACCAGCACCACTCTGTTTCCATGCCCTCTTCCGTCGTGATGCGGGTGGTGACAAAGCGATCGTCCGGGCAGGTCTCAAGCAGGGTGAAATCGTCGGAGAGTACGAGATAGCAGGTGTCTCCCCCGTCCGGCATGGTCAGAAAGCAGGGAATCTCACTGGGCTGCGGCTGGCTGTCCAGGTGCTCAATGGCGTCAATCTCTGTTTGGGGCATAAGCAGACGCAGCTTGTCAGCACGAAGCAGCACATATTTGCCCTGTTCAGTTGATAGCGTTTGTTCGTCCATGGTCATAAAAAGTCTTCTGTCCGCTGGATGCTGGCCCTTGCCATATCAGGCAGCGGCAAGGGTTTCGTTGATGGCCTTGAGCAGGTCACTGTCATTGTAGGGTTTGGTGATGTACTGGTTCACGCCCGCGTTATCCGCCAAGCTGCGGTGCTTCTCCAGGGAGCGCGAGGTAATCATGATCACCGGCGTGGACTTGGTCTCCTCCTTGTTCCGCATATAGCTGGTCAGTTCAATGCCGTTCATGTTGGGCATCTCCAGATCAGTGAGGACCATATCAGGCTTGAAGCTGTCCAGGAGGGACACTGCCTCCATGCCGTCTCTGGCAGTTTCAATGCGGAAACCAGCGTCTTCCAGCAGTTCCTGCAGTGAGTTGCGCACGGTCAGTGCGTCATCCACCACCAGCACACTTCTGCGGACCGGGCCTTTGTTTTCGCTCTCCGCCCCTGCTTCATCCTGCACAGCTCTGGACTGACGCGCACTTCTGGTCACGTCAGCCAGGAGCTGGGGCACGTCAATGTCCACAGCAATACTGCCGTCACCCAGAATGGACAGGCCAGCCACGCCCCGGGCATGACGGCCAAAACGGCCCGGATGGATGACCAGAAGTTCCCGTGCATCCAGAAGGCTGTCCACCAAAAGGGCACGGGTTCTGTCCGCATGACGGACAATGATCACGTCATAGGCGCTCAAGTCCTTGTCCGGGTCAACAGGCAGGTCAACCAGATTGGCCATGAGCTGGGCAATCATCACCTGCTCGTTGTTGTGGAAGAAGATCTGATCGCCCAGACGCTCATAACGCCCGGTTCCTCGGGGAACAGCCTGGGTCACGCTGACAGAGGGCAGGGCGTAGCGGTTCTCGCCAATGCCCACAATAATCGAATAGACTGTGGAGAGGCTGGCGGCAAAGCGCAACTCAAAGGTGCAGCCCTCGCCGCTTTTGGAGGAAACGTGCATGGTTCCGTGCTTGTTGCTCACCCACTCATGCACCACGTCCAGACCCACACCGCGCCCGGAAATCTCGGTGACTTCCGTGTTGGTGGAAAAGCCGGGCATCAGAATGAGCTGGGCCAGTTCGTCTTCGCTCATTTCAGCGTGGTCTGCCGGGATCAGCCCCTTTTCTGCAGCACGCTTGGCAATGG
>CAMNHX010000255.1 GCA_946539945.1 uncultured Desulfobulbus sp.
CCCGCAGGCATGGCGTCAGTATGGCGCAACTCAAACAGTGGAACGATCTGGATCACACGGGTATGGTCAAAACCGGACAAAAACTGGTCCTGACCAAAGAGCTGGCCAAGCCTCGCCGGAGCGCTCCAGAACCCCCTCGGGCAAGCAAGCCCGCCCAGCCCCAGACCAGGCAGTTGGCCCAGAGCAAGCCGGTCAAAAACAGCGTTGCTGCGCCAACCAGAAAAAACGCTGAACCGGCAAAGACCAAAAGTATTGCCAAGACCCTGCCACCTGCTGCCAAGGGCGTCAACAAACAGCTTGCCTCTCCGGCCAAGACTGCGCCGGGCAAACAACTTGCAGCCAACGTCAAGGTTTCCGGCAAGGGCAAGGCCCCGGCTCCTGTGGCAACCCCGGACAAGAAGCAGCTTGCCAGTGGCAAGAAGGCTGTGGTTCGCCGCAAGGGTTGAAAGACCTGCTGTCCTGAACAGGGAGCAACAGCCAGCCAGCGAAGCCTCCTTCTGTTTTGCCTGATCTCTGCCAGACTGCCGTAGCCGCAAGGCTGCGGCAGTCTGGCTTTTCCCATTCCAGCCCTTGCCCTTTTCCTGCCATGACGAACCCTCCCTTTCCTTCACAGGAGTACGGTAATGACGTGCGTGTTGTCGACATTCCCGGCAAACGCCTACTTTTGGTAGGTACGGCGCATCTCTCCCAACAGTCCCGGGAGCTGGTCGCCCGGGTGATTGCCGAAGAACAGCCTGATGCGGTTTGTGTTGAGCTGGACCAGCGCCGCTACCAGTCTCTGGTCAACCGCCAGAGCTGGGAAAACCTGGATTTGAAGCAGATTATCCGCAACCGGCAGTTGAGTCTTCTCTTTGCCAACCTCATCCTGGCCTCCTACCAGAAGCGTCTGGGCGACCAGACCGGAAGCCCGCCCGGAGCAGAACTGCTGCAGGCAGCGGAGAGCGCGCAGGAGCTGGACATTCCTTTGGTGCTTTGCGACCGTGACGTGCGCATTACCCTGCGCCGGGCCTGGCGCAACACGCCCTGGCTCAAAAAAGGCTCTTTGCTGGCCGCGCTTCTGGCTTCGTTGTTTGAAAAGACCGAACTGGATGAGACCCGGCTGGCTGAAATGCGGCGGCAGGACGTTCTGTCAGAATTGATGCAGGAACTGGGAGAAGCCCTGCCCAACACCAAGCGGGCGCTGATTGATGAGCGCGACCTGTACATGGCTGAACAGATCCGGCAGGCTGCTGGCGAGCGCATTGTGGCAGTGATGGGCGCTGGTCATCTGGAGGGTGTCAGTCGCCTGCTTGGGGAAGACCACAGCGCCGAACTCCCTGAAATTACAAGGGTTGCCCCTGTGTCCCGAGGCTGGAAAATTGCGGCCTGGGCGATTCCTGTCCTGATTGTGCTGGCCCTGGTGGCCGGGGGTTTCCGTCACGGACCAGAACAGTTCAACGCCAACGCGATCTACTGGGTTCTGGTGAACGGCATTCCAGCCGCACTGGGGGCGACCCTGGCCTTTGCTCATCCTGCCACGGTTGTCGCTGCCTTTTGCGGTGCGCCGATTACCAGTTTGAGTCCGCTGATTGGTGTGGGCTATGTCTGCGCCTTTGTTCAGGTGATGCTCTGCCCGCCTTTGGTCCGGGAGTTCGAGCAGGCGCATCAGGACATCAGTTCCTTTTCCGGCTGGTGGCGCAGCAGACTTTTGCGCCTTTTTCTCGTCTTCTTTTTCAGTTCGCTCGGGTCCATGTTGGGCACTTTTCTGGGCGGCTGGCGCATTTTCTCCACTCTCTTTTCCTGAAGTTCCCAATGACGCCAAAAAACACGATTCCGCCACCTCCTGTCCTGACCAATGCCCAGAAAAAGCACCTGCGTGCCTTGGGCCATGAGTTGAATCCAGTGGTCTTGGTCGGCAAAGAGGGGCTGACGGACAGTTTGCTCGCCTCGACGCTGGTTGCGCTCAAGACTCACGAACTGATCAAGATCAAGGCCGGGCAAAACGCACCGCTTGAACGGGCAGAGATGGCAAAGGAGTTAAGTCGTCTTACCGGCGCGGCGCTGGTGCAACAGATAGGACGGGTCGCCCTGCTGTACCGGCCCAACCGTGATCTGCCCCCAGAAAAACGTATTGCCCTGAAGCCATGAGCCTGTCCCCAAGCAGACCAGGCACGCTTTCAGTGGTGGCCACGCCCATTGGCAACCTTGCTGATTTGAGTTTCCGCGCCCTGGAAACCCTGAAAAACGCGGACTGTATTGCCTGCGAAGACACGCGCCACAGCCGCACGCTGTGCGCCCGCTACGGCATTTCCACCAAACTGGTCAGCTACTACCGGGAAAAGGAGCAGGAACGGGCAGCCCAGTTGCTTGCCCTCTTGCAGGAAGGGCAGAACATCGCGCTGATCAGCGATGCCGGTACCCCAGCTCTTTCCGATCCGGGAGCGGTTCTGGTGCGGCTGGCGCGGGCGGCAGGCATTCCGGTTACAGCTGTCCCTGGTCCCAGTGCCCTGATGACTGCCATTGCCCTGGCTGGACTGGAAGACACAGCCTTTTACTTTGGCGGCTTTCTGCCTGCCACCAGCACCGCCCGGCAACAGGCTTTGCGCAAACTGGCTGCTCTGCCCTGCTCTCTGGTCTTCTACGAAGCGCCGCACCGCATCCGGGCCTGTCTGGCCGATGCGCTGGCCGTTCTGGGCGACCGTCAGGCCCAGCTTTTTCGCGAACTGACCAAGCTGCACGAGGAGCAGCGCACCGGAAGCCTGTCAGAATTGGTGGCACAACTTGGCGACCCTGTCCGGGGCGAACTGGTTCTCCTGATCGCGCCCGGCAAAAGCAGTCTCGCAGACAGTCAGGAAGAGATGACAGCGCTTTTGCGCCAGTATCGTGAAGAGGGTGCATCCCTCAAGCAGGCGGTCAGCGAGACTGCCAAAACCCTTGATCTGCCGCGTACCCCGGTGTATCGGGCAGCGCTGGCCCTCTGGCAGGATCAGGAGTAAGACCTGCCTTCCCTTTTTTTTGCAGAATCATCATGCACACGCCCGATCAGCAGCAGCTTGTCCATCTTGCAGACCTTGCCGTTCAGGCCGCCCGCAAGGGCGGGTCCATTTTGATGGGTCGTTACGGCAAGCCCCATGACATCACCAACAAGGGACTGATCAATTTGGTTACAGAGGCAGACCTTGCTTCAGAGCAGGCAATCACGGCCTTTCTGCGCAGCCAGACGCCAGAGATTGCCATTATGAGCGAGGAGCAGGCCGATTCCCACGGACTGGAAGCCAACCAGGTCCTTTGGGTCCTTGACCCTTTGGACGGGACTACCAGCTTTGCCCACGGATTTCCCTATTTCGCGGTTTCCATTGCGCTCCTGCAGGACGGTCAGCCGCTGCTTGGCGTGGTGTACGCGCCCTTTCAGGACGAACTCTTTGTTGCCATCCGTGGGCAGGGAGCCACGCTGAACGGGCAAGCCATCCGGGTGAGCGGGATCGACCAGCCGGTAGCAGCACTGGTGGCAACCGGTTTTCCCTATGAACGCCAGGACTGTCTTGAGGCTGTTGTCCAGCGTCTGGGGCGGGTTCTGGGGCTGGTGCAGGACCTGCGCCGGGGGGGCGCGGCAGCCCTGGATCTGTCCTATGTGGCCTGCGGTCGTCTGGATGCCTTTTACGAAATCCAGCTCAAGCCTTGGGACAGCGCGGCAGGCTGGCTTTTGGTACTGGAGGCGGGGGG
>CAMNHX010000256.1 GCA_946539945.1 uncultured Desulfobulbus sp.
CAATGACTTTGTGCTGATTGATCACCGGAGGCCGTTGGTTGCGCCGGAAAATATGCCGGAATTTGTGCGCCTGGTCTGTCGGCCCAAGTTCGGGGTGGGTGCGGACGGGCTTATCTTTATCGAAGAGTGCGCAGAGGCGGATTTCCAGTGGCGCTTTTTCAACGCCGACGGTTCAGAGGCGGAAATGTGCGGCAACGGCGCACGTTGCGCGGCCCGTTTTGCCTTTCTGAACGGCATTGCTGCCGCGCATATGCGCTTTCTGACCACTGCGGGACTCATTGAGGCCTGGGTGGACAGCACCCTGGTCACGGTCTCCCTGACTCCGGCCAGCGGGCTGGAACTGAACCGGCAGGTTCAGGTGCAGGCTCAAGAATACACTGTGCATTGCGTCAATACCGGTGTTCCCCATGCCGTGGTTTTTGTGGAGAAGCTACAGGAAACCGATGTGCAAACCTTGGGTCGGGCGCTCCGCTTTCACGAGGCTTTTGGGCCAAAAGGCACAAACGTCAACTTTGCCGCCCTGTTTCCCGATGGCCTGCACATCCGCACCTATGAGCGCGGGGTGGAAGGAGAAACCTTTGCCTGCGGCACTGGCGCGGTGGCCTCTGCCCTGATTGCGGCGCAACTGGGTCTGACCAAGCCGCCTGTGCGCGTCACCACAAGCGGCGGCGTACAACTGGAGATTCTGTTCGGCGACAGTGCGCCTGATGCCCCTGACGCGCTTCCGGCCCTGCGTCTGAAAGGTCCGGCCCATCTGGCCTATCGGGGCGAACTGACGCCAGAGGCGCTGGCCGCATAAGGTCTGTCGCCCTTTTTCCCGCGCACTGCGTAACCCATCAGCAAAGAGGCAGAAGCATGAAACCCATTTTCGGCGCGATCACCGCCCTGGTCACTCCCATGCAGAACGGGCGGGTGGATGAAAAAAGCCTGGTTGATCTCATTGAATTTCAAATCGCAGGCGGCATTCACGGTCTGGTTCCCTGCGGAACCACTGGCGAGTCTGCAACCTTGAGCTTTGAGGAACACAAGCGGGTCATTGATCTGACTGTGCAGACCGTGGCTGGTCGGGTTCCGGTCATTGCAGGAACAGGCGCGAACAGTACGCTTGAGGCCATTGAACTCACGGAATCCGCGAAAAAGAGCGGCGCAGATGCGGTTCTCTCTGTCACACCCTACTACAACAAGCCCAGTCAGGAGGGTATGTACCAGCACTTTGCATCCATTGCCAAGGCTGTGGACATTCCGATTGTACTCTACAACGTGCCGGGCCGCACAGGCGTCAACCTCTTGCCCGCCACAGTGGCGCGTTTGGCGGCAATCCCGCAGGTGATCGGCATCAAGGAGGCTGGCGGCAACCTGAACCAGATGAGTGAGTTGCTCATGGCCTGCCCTAAAGACTTTGTCATTCTCTCTGGCGATGACTTCACAGCCCTGCCTTCAGTGTATCTGGGCGCAAAGGGGGTGATTTCCGTGATTTCCAATCTGGAACCCGGCAGGATGGCGCAACTCATGGACGCAGCCCGCAAGGGAGATCTTGCCAGCGCCAACAAGCTGCATTTTCAGCTTTTCCGCAGCATGGGCGCGATGTTCTGCTATCCCAGCCCGGCCCCGGCCAAGAAGGGACTTGAGTTGATGGGCAAGATCGCCTCCAGCGAGGTTCGCCTGCCCATGACAGCCATGGATGAGCCGAGTCTGGAGCGGCTCAAGGCGGATATGCGTGAACTGGGCCTGATTTGAGGAGAGCAGCAGATGGTCAAGGTACTGATTGCCGGCGCAGCAGGCCGGATGGGACAGCAACTTGTGAAAACCGTACAGGCCGCGCCGGATCTGGAACTGGCAGGAGCCTTTGAAGCGCCAGGTCATGCGGCCATTGGTCGGGACGCGGGCGAACTCTGCGGCCTAGGCGCAATCGGTGTACCGGTGAGCGCTGGACTGGAGTCTGTGGCGGAGCGGGGCGAGGTGCTGATTGACTTCACCTTTCACACTGCCAGTCTGGACTTTGCCCGACTGGCGGCCCAGCGCGGATTGGCCATGGTGGTTGGGACCACTGGTCTGACAGCCGAGGAGGAAACAGAACTGGCGCGGCTGGCAGAGAGCGCCTTTCCCTGCGTGCATTCTGCCAACATGGCTGTGGGCGTGAACCTGCTCTTCAAGCTGGTGGAGCAGACCGCCCGCATCCTGGGCAATAGCTATGACGTGGAAATTCTGGAACTGCACCACCGCATGAAAAAGGACGCGCCTTCAGGCACAGCCATCACTTTGGGCAAGATGGCAGCCAAGGGTTTGGGGCGGGACTTTGACGCTGTTGCGGTAAAGGAGAGAAACGGCATCATTGGTGCGCGTACCGATGCAGAAATTGGTATTCAGGCCATCCGTGGGGGCGATATTGTGGGCGAACACACCGTTTATTTTGCCGGAACCGGCGAGCGTCTGGAACTGACCCACAAGGCTTCAAGCCGCGACAACTTTGCCCGTGGCGCGGCACGGGCAGCAGCTTGGCTTGCAGGCAAAAAGAACGGTATGTACACCATGTTTGACGTTCTGGGACTGAACGTTTGAAGCCCTGTCCAGACGGCCCGCCTGCGCAACTTGCCGCAGGCAGGTCTTTTTCTTTGGCAGGCATAGGTCTGGGCGCGAATCTGGGCAAACGGGAGGCAAGACTTCTGGCCGCCTGGCAGGAACTTGCCACTGCACCGGGCCTGCGGCCTGTAGCCCTGTCTTCTCCCTGGCTGACTGCACCCTTGGGCATGGTTTCCAAGCGGGAATTTCTCAATGCCGTGGCTCTGGTGGAAAGTGCGCTTTCTCCGCAGGACCTGCTGCATCTTCTTTTGGCAATAGAGGCGCGTCACGGACGCCGTCGCGATCCGCAGGCGCAGGGTTGGCAGGATCGCCCGCTTGATCTGGATCTGCTCTTTTACGGCGATTGCCACCTTGAAGAGACCCATCTCCATCTGCCCCATCCCCGCCTGCACGAGCGGCTCTTTGTGCTGGCTCCGCTGGCAGAAATTCTTCCCGACTGGCGACACCCACTAATCCGGGAAAGTGCGGCCAGCCTCTGTGCCCGGTTGGTCCGACAGGAAAGCCAAAGTGTCCGGAAAAGCAGGTGGTCCCACGCAGTTGCAACACAACATCCCCGTCGCCTTTCGGTGATGGGGATTTCGGAAGAGCCGACAGGCTGAAATGCCGTGCTTGTACTGTACCGATTTTTCTCAATTTTACCTGCCCGGATGAGCGCAGGTTTTGAAGTTTTCAAGATTCCCTTGTGTCATTTGTTGGTAGTCTGGTGCTGCTTTGCGTGGATTGTTCGGAGAAAACCTGATATGAACGCGCCCCATCCGCCGCCAAACAATCCAGACCTGGAGCGTTTCCGCTTTGTCTTTTTGCTGTCTACTTTCACCGCTTCGCTGGAAAGTCTGAAGCGCGAAGCGCTGAAGGCTTTCCAGTGCGCCAGCACGGTGAAAGCAGTCATGGAGAATACCGGGAAGGCGGCAGGAGATGGACTTTTACCGCTTCGCTGAAAAGTCGCTTCATTCAGCATGACATAAAAAGTGAAAACGGAAACGCTCTAACGAATAAAAAATCAAAGCGAAAACGCTCTATTTTACCCTGAATTTCCCGACTCTTGCGGTAGCGCAGCCAGCCCAGTTTGGGCAGGAAAATCCGGCTCTTGGGTT
>CAMNHX010000257.1 GCA_946539945.1 uncultured Desulfobulbus sp.
AATCGCGGGTTATGGAAACGGCAATTCAGCCTATCGGCTATTTTGCAAGGTTCCCTAAAACTGTTATCTATAGAGTGCAGGTATGGGTAAATTATGAAAATCTGGAAACTGAATGATGGTAGTGTGGAAATACAAACTAATGAAATTTCATATACTTCTTTGATTCGATGTATTCGCAGAATACCGGAAACAAAAATAACAGACATAACATACGATCCAATGAATGATCATACCTGTATAATTTTTGAATATAAAGATATAAGATTGACGATTGAGACACCATTTTCAGATTATATTATTGACTGCGACACACCCGGATCGACTTTCGATGAATTTGTTGCGATATTAACAAGATACAGAGTGAAATGGTGGGAGCGCTTTCTTGGTTTTTCTGTGTGTCTCTGGCATTATTCGTCTTTTTTAGGATAGAATGTCCAAAATTTGTCTTTCCTGGTACTGCAGTGTCTTTATGGACAGAAGGTAACGATAGGTTCTGGTGATGAAGCAAGAGTATGCACAGGTTTTTGTCTTTACTGCAAAAAACTGAACGGTACAAGTACAGAGCGTCCCTTGTGGCGACGCAATCCAACCTTTCAAGGAGTACAACATGGACCTTTCCCAATATGCCGCAGGTCTTGCCGGAGCCTGCGCAGATGCAGGCGTCTGGGTAGCGCGCAACGGCGAACTGGTGCGCAACGAGCAGGAGGGACTGTTAAAAGAACTGCGCCGGGCTGGTCGCCTGTTCCGGCGTTGCGCCCGGGCTGCTGGCCGCAAGATGTGTGCGGGCGTTTTTGGCCCCAGCCAGGCAGGCAAGTCATACCTTATCTCTGCCCTGGCCCGGGGCGAGGACGGCACGCTCAACGCCCGCTTCGGCGAGGTGATGCACGACTTTATCAGCGAGATCAACCCTGAGGGCGGCAAGGAATCCACCGGTCTGGTGACGCGCTTCACCATGACCCGACCCGACTCTCTGCCAGAGGGCCATCCGGTACAGATCCGCCTGCTGACCGAAACTGATCTGGTGAAGATCATCGCCAACACCTATTACGCTGACTGCGAACACAAGGAGGAACCTCAAAGCAAGATTGCCGCTACCCTGGCCACGCTGGAAAAACGCGCCAAAAGCGCTGCTGCCGCCAGCACGGCCCCGGCTTCAGTCATTGATCTGGATGCGCTGGAAGACCTGCGCGAATATCTGCTCCGGGATTTCCGGGCCAAGGCGCGGGTGGTGGAACTGGAACGCAGCTACTGGGAACAGGCTCTCGCCATAGGCCCAAAGCTCTCGCTGGACGACCGGGTCTTACTCTACGCCCTCATCTGGGACGAGGTGGCCGAGTTCACGGGCCTGCTCCGTACCCTGCTCATGGCCCTGGAGGCTTTGGGGCACGCGGAGGAGGCTTTTTGTCCCATTACCGCGCTCATCCCGAGGAGCGGCAGCATCATAGATGTGGCCACGCTGACCGGGCTGGCTGGCGAGGCCACGGGCGAAGACCTGGAGGTGGTCACGCCAAAGGGCAAAAAGGCCCTTCTGCCCCGGGCCGTGGTTACGGCGCTCACTGCGGAGTTGACCATTGTCATGGATCAGAAGCCTGCGCCGTACTTTGATCATACCGATCTTCTGGATTTCCCCGGCTACCGGTCCCGCTACAAGTTTGACGATGTGCGCAAGGAACTGAAAAAGGAAGGGATGCTGAAAGAGATGTTTCTGCGCGGCAAGGTGGCCTATCTCTTCCAGCGCTACTGTGCTGACCGCGAGCTGACCAGTATGCTCCTCTGCATTGGCGACGGACCGCAGGAGGTTCAGGACCTGCCTGGTGTGATCAACGACTGGATCTGCACCACCCACGGCGAGCACCCGGAAGACCGGGCGGACAAGCAGGTGTCGCTCTTCTTCATCCTGACCAAGGTTGATGTGGAGTTTGGGCAGAAGGCTGGAACCCCCTCGGTGGAGACCCGTTGGGACAACCGCCTGCACGCCTCTCTTTTGGATTTTTTCGGCAAGCAGCACGACTGGCCCAAGGAGTGGAACGGTCGCCATGCCTTCAACAACCTGTTTTTGCTGCGTAATCCGAACTTTCAGTGGGACGCGATCCTGGAATACGAAGATGGCCGGGAAAAAGGCATCCGCGCCACCCAGCAAGCCTTTGTGGCAGACATGGAAAGCGCCTTCATGAAGAGCGATCTGGTGACCGCGCATTTCCAGAACCCCCGCGCCTCCTGGGATGCGGCCATGAAGCTGAACGACGGTGGCATCACTCTGATTCGCGAGAGCCTGTCTCCGCTCTGCAACCCGGAGATCAAGCGGGTACAGCTCTTGCAGAGCATCAGTTCCACGCGCAAAACGCTTGTCCGCCGTCTGGCTGCCTTTTACAAAAGCGATGACAGGGAACTGATCCGCAGACAGAAGCTGGGTCTGGTCAAGACCCTGTTTGCGCGGCTGGGCGATCTGGAAAAGACCCATCAAAGGTTGGGGCTTTTGCTGCACAGCTTCACGGTGAGCGACGCAGACATCTTTGAGATGCACCCTGAAGCCTACCGCCGTTTTCTGGCCCTGCCGGAAGAGACCGCTGCCACGCCAGTGGAAGCGCCACCCCAGGACATTGACATCACGGAAGTCAATCTGGACGAGTGGAACCCCTTTGCCGAGCCACAGGCCCCGGAGGATGGGGACTCTACCCAGACTGCGCCTGCCCTCCCCCTGACCCGGGATGAGGCTGCCTTTTTTGCGGCCTACATTGAAAGTTCTTGGGTAGGCCGTCTGCACGCTCTGGCAGACGATGCGGCCCTGCAAAAGTACTTCATGCTGTCCGGGCAGGATTTTTCAGCCCTGGTCAGCGAGTTGGCCACTGCTGCTGACCGCCTGGATCTGCGGGAAAAGATGGCTGCTGATTTTCGCAAGGCAGCCGAATACGCCAACACGCAGAAGGAAAACATTGTGCGCCAGCAGGCCAGCATTGCGGCCCACTGCATCAACAGCTTTGTGGACTGGCTGGGCTTTGATCCGGCCCGACCCGAAGAGGAGCGCACCGTGCAGGCAGGAGCGAGCAGTTCGGTCATTTTCCGGCCCCTGCCGCCGGTGCAGGGCTTTCCGCAGCTTGAGGAAAGCCGCAGCAGCTATACGGGTCAGTGGTTTGGCGACTGGCTGAAGGCCCTGTACCAACTGGTCATGGCCAACGTGAACTTTGACGGCGAGCAGGTCATCAACGCCGAGGAAAACACGGCCTTGGGCGGCATTTTGAGGCAACTGGAAGTCGAGGCCTGATGGTGTTGCAGGCGAACTGTCCTGAAGCGCCTGCTGCAAGGCTGTTCTGGGTACTGTCTTCGTCTTGAGAAAATGTCTCACCGCAGAGTACGCCAGGCGCGAAACCGCAAGCCTGGGCGCACTCTGCGGATCATTTTTTGCGTCACCCGCCGTGAGGTTCTCTTGCCTGACCAAGGAGCGCGTCAAGCCCCGGCGCTTCAGAGCGGGGAAGGATAGCGCAAACCCACTTGCCTTTTCCCTTGCCTTCGCCTACAGAGAGAGAAATCCTCTGCACAAAACAAGGAAACCAGACTCCCCTTTTCTGCCGTGAAACGACTGCAAGCATGGAAATATGAACTGCGCCCCAATGGTCTCCGGAAGCGACTCATGCGCCGCTTTGCCGGGTGCTGCCGGGTGGTCTTCAACAAGGCT
>CAMNHX010000258.1 GCA_946539945.1 uncultured Desulfobulbus sp.
CCTACCGCACCGGCACCACGCCGTTGCTCGCCGGCCGCATCGCACCGCTGCCCAACGTGGAACGGGTCTGCGACACCTTTTCCTGGCGTCAGGAGGACGCCCACAGAAACGCCCTGAACGGCCACTGCTACTGGGCGCTTCGGCGGGAGGGCCTTTCTGCGCAGGAGGCGGCGGCTCGGCTGCGGGGCCGAAGCGTGGCGTACAAGAACGAACTGCTCTTCGGATGCGGTATCAACTTCAACGACCTGCCTGCCTGGCAGAAACGCGGCATGGGACTCCTGTACCGGGACGAGGAAAAGAGCGGACATAATCCCCTGACCGGGGAAGACATACAGGTGCTGCGCAAGCGTCTCCAGGTGGATTATGAACTCCCCCGGGGCGAGGACTACCGCGCCCTGATTCGGCAACTCTGCGTCTGACCAGGCTGCGCGTCGACGCGCAGCCTGGTCAAGGCAAAAGTCTGTCCAGAAAACCTCATCATTTTGGAGCGGTTCGCAGATATTTGGTCAGATCTCAAGCAAACAGTTCAATCCCCTGCCATGTCTGCCATCATTCTTGCCACTTTCAACGCCCGATACATCCACACCAGCCTGGGTTTGCGTTGGCTGGTCGCCAATCTGGGACGGCTGGAGGGCGAGGCGCGGATCCTTGAATTTACCCTGGAAGACCAGCCCGCAGACGTGGCGGAACGCATCCTTGCCGAAGCCCCGCAACTGGTGGGGCTTGCCGCCTATATCTGGAACGCCCGCGAAACAGCGCAGCTGCTCACGCTCTTGAAGCAGCTTGCCCCGGACTTGCCTGTGATTGTGGGCGGCCCGGAGGTCAGCCATGAACCGCTGCGCGTGGATTTTTCCGCTGCGGACTGCATCATCCGGGGAGAAGGCGAACTGACCTTTGCCCGGCTTGCAGCAGGTCTTCTGTCCGGTCTTGTCCCGCAACTGCCGAAGAGGGTGGATGCTGGCACGCCGGAAACCGCTGAACTCAAGTTGCCCTATCACCTCTATACCGACACAGATATTGCCCACCGGCTCATCTATGTGGAGGCTTCGCGGGGCTGTCCCTTTGGCTGTGAGTTCTGTCTGTCTTCCCTGGACAAACGGGTGCG
Source organism: uncultured Desulfobulbus sp. (assembly GCA_946539945.1). Lineage (GTDB taxonomy): Bacteria > Desulfobacterota > Desulfobulbia > Desulfobulbales > Desulfobulbaceae > Desulfobulbus. Next base: position 1,106 of record CAMNHX010000258.1, read on the forward strand.
CCTCTTTGCAATCACCCCCTTTCTGGAAGCCCTGGAAAACCTGTGGCAGCGGGGAGCGCGAACCTTCAAGTTCGTGGACCGGAGTTTCAACATCGGGGCTGCGAACACGCTGGCCATTCTGGACTTTTTTCTGGCAAAAACTCCGCCCTATCACGTGCATTTTGAGGTCGTGCCTGACCATTTTCCCCAGGAACTCAAGGAGCGTCTGCGCCGCTTTCCGGCAGGAGCCTTGCAACTGGAAATCGGCATCCAGACCTTGCAGGCTCAAGTGGCCGCAAACATCGGACGGCGACTGAATATGGACAAAATCCGCGAGAACCTGCGCTTTCTGGCTACCGAAACCACGGCGCATCTCCATCTTGACCTGATCATCGGCCTGCCCGGGGAGACAGTCGCCCTGTTTGCGGACAATCTGAACCGACTCATGCAGTGGTGTGCAGGGCAAGGAGAGATCCAGTTGGGCATTCTGAAAAAGCTCTCCGGCACAGCCCTGAACCGCCACGATCAGGCGGAAGCCATGCTCTACAGCCCGGAACCGCCTTACGAACTGCTGCAAAACAGGTACATTGCCTTTGCGGAAATGCAGGAACTGAAGCGCCTGGCCCGGTATTGGGATCTGGTGTACAACAGTGGCAACTTCTGCCGGACAGCGCCGCTCTTATGGCCAGAAGGTCAGGTTTTTCAGGGTTTTTCCACCTTTGCCCGCTGGCTCTTTGCCGAGACCCGGGCCACCTGGAAGATCGCCCTGCCCAGACTTGCCGGGTTGCTCTTCCGTTACCTCACAGAGCAGAGGGGCGTGAATGCGGAGACTGTAGCCAACGCGCTTGCCGCAGACCTGCTCACTGTCAAGGGCCGCGTACTGCCGGACTTCGTGCAGGCGCACATCACCTGCCTGCCCGAATCAGGGCGCGAGTTGGCCCGACCTCTTGCCCGGAGACAGGATCGAAGAAACCGTTCTGAAGCAAGACCGGAAACCTTTCCCAAGGCGCAAGAAGTCATCGACCGATTTCAGGGAACCTTGCAAAATAGCCGATAAGCTGAATTGCCGTTTTTGTAACTTACCGATTTTCCTCGATTTTACCTGCGCGGATGAGCGCGGATTTTGAACTTTTCAAGGTTCTCTTCAGGGCCAATGCCGGCTTGTTTGGCTACCAGATCATTCTGGAGGGATTGGCGCAGATTGGAGGAGAATGTATGGACACTGTTGAAGCCCTGCGCCACGCCGCTGAACAGGGCGACGTTGAGGCGCAGTACATTCTGGGCAACCGTTGCCGTGTGGGGCAAGGCTTGCCGCAAGATGAACAACAGGCGGCGGAATGGTTTCGTCGGGCCGCTGTGCAGGGGCATATCAAGGCCCGGTACAATCTCGGCTGGATGTACGATGAAGGCTGTGGGGTCACGCAGGATTTCGCACAGGCGGCAATGTGGTATCGTCTGGCCGCGGAGCAGGGTGATGCCAATGCCCAGTGCAATCTGGGTCTGATGTATGTGGAAGGGCGCGGTGTGCCCCTGGATGAGGCAGAAGCGGTCAGGTGGTATCGTTTGGCAGCACAGCAAGGCGATGCTGATGCCCAGAGCAATCTGGGCTGGATGTACGATGAAGGCTGTGGGGTCACGCAGGATTTCGCACAGGCGGCAATGTGGTATCGTCTGGCCGCGGAGCAGGGTGATGCCAATGCCCAGTGCAATCTGGGTCTGATGTATGTGGAAGGGCGCGGTGTGCCCCTGGATGAGGCAGAAGCGGTCAGGTGGTATCGTTTGGCAGCACAGCAAGGCGATGCTGATGCCCAGAGCAATCTGGGCTGGATGTACGAAGAGGGGCGTGGCGTTCCGCAGGATTTTGCGCAGGCGGCACATTGGTATCGTAAGGCAGCAGAGCAGCAAGGCGATGCGGATGTCCAGTTCAATCTGGGGCGACTGTACGAAAAGGGGCTTGGGGTGGAGAGGGACTTTGTGCAAGCGGCGGTCTGGTATCGCAAGGCTGCGGAACAGGGCGATGCAGATGCCCAATTCGCCCTGGGCTGCTTTTACGAAGAGGGTCTTGGTGTGGAACGGGATTTCGCTCAAGCGGCAGCGTGGTATCGTGAGGCTGCAGAGCAAGGCGATGCCAGTGCCCAGTACAGTTTGGGGGTGATGTATTCAGAAGGTTGTGGCGTACCGCAGGATCACTGTTTGGCCTTTGCATGGTATCGCAAGGCAGCGGAGCAGGGGGATGCGGATGCCCAGTTCAATCTTGGCTGGAGGTGCGAAAGGGGCTGTGGTGTGGCGCAGGATTTCGCGCAGGCTGCAGTCTGGTATCGTAAGGCAGCGGAACAGGGCAATGCCAAGGCCCAGTACCATCTGGGCTGGAGCTACGCAAAGGGCCGGGGGCTGTCCCGGAACTTCACGCAGGCGGCAGCGTGGTTTCGTCGTGCTGCTGCGCAGGGCAACGAGGATGCGCAAGCCGCTCTGGAACGCCTGCGGGGACAGGGTTCTCTATCGTAACCGTGAGACAGGAAGGCGTACATGGATATTTTGAACGAGCGTTTTGCCGGTGATCTGGATGCCCTGCGTCACGCTGCCGAG
>CAMNHX010000259.1 GCA_946539945.1 uncultured Desulfobulbus sp.
TACCACAGGCCGGGGGCGGGGTCAACGAAATGGTCGGGTCGCCGGAGCATCGTCGCACAGTATATGGAACCACAAGACATTCGCATCCGCGGGGCGCGGATGCACAACCTGAAAAACATCTCTGTTGACCTGCCCAGAAACAGGCTGATCGTGTTCACCGGGCTTTCCGGTTCAGGCAAGTCCACGCTTGCCTTTGACACGCTCTACGCCGAGGGCCAGCGGCGCTATGTGGAGTCACTCTCCACATACGCCCGCCAGTTTCTGGGCCAGATGGACAAGCCGGACGTGGACCTGCTGGAAGGCTTGTCGCCAGCCGTGGCCATTGAGCAGAAGACCACGGGCAGGAATCCGCGCTCCACTGTGGGCACGGTCACGGAAATCTACGACTATCTGCGCCTGCTCTTTGCCCGGGCCGGACAGCCGCACTGTCCGCAGTGCGGGGCAGCCATCCGTGCCCAGTCCATTGCCGACATGACAGAACTCCTGCTGGCTGAACCAGAAGGCACAAAGTGCATTCTGCTTGCGCCTGTGGTCCAGCGGCGCAAGGGCGAACATGAGCAGGTTTTCGCCCGGCTGCGGCGCGAAGGCTATGTGCGCGTGCGTGTGGACGGCGAGATCCGCCAGCTTGCCGAAGAGATCAGGCTGGAAAAGAACCGGATGCACAGTATTGAGGCTGTGCTTGATCGGCTGGTGATCAAACCCGGTCTGCGGCGACGGCTGGACGAGTCAATCAGCGCGGCTGTCCGCTTGGGGCAGGGACTGATGATCGTCCTGTTCCCGGAGAGTGGCGAGGAACGCCTGTACAGCGAGTCCGCCGCCTGCCATCGCTGCGGTCTTTCAGTGCCGGAACTCACACCGCAACTCTTCTCCTTCAACAACCCTCAGGGCGCTTGTCCGGAGTGCGATGGCCTGGGTGTCAAGCGCTTTCTGGATGAAAAACTGCTGGTCCCGGATCCCGGTCTTTCTCTGGCTGAAGGCGCGATCAAGCCCTGGTATGCCCACAAACTCGCGCCCTGGTCCGTGCCCTGGATGGATGCCTTGGTTCAGCATTACGGCTTTGATCTGGATGCGCCTTTCTCGTCCCTGCCTGAACGGGTGCGGCAGGTGCTGCTGTACGGAAGCGGCGAAGAGCAGATTGAACTGAAGGTCGGACGTGGTCCGGCCCGGCGGGTTTCAAGACAGGGCTTTGAGGGTCTGATTCCACGCCTGAACCGGCTGGCCAAGGAAACAAACTCCTTTGCCATGAGCGAACTGGTTGATCGCTATATGTCTGCCCGACAGTGTCCGGCCTGCGCCGGAGCGCGGCTCAAGCCCGAAGCCCGGGCCGTGCGCGTGGGTCCCTGGACCATCGGCGATCTGACAGGCATGGCCATTGAACGTCTGGAGTGTGAACTGGAAAGCCTGGAACTGGAGAGCAGAAACGCGCAGATTGCCGCGCCTGTACTGAAAGAAATCCGTGAGCGTCTGCGCTTTCTGCAGGATGTGGGCTTGGGCTATCTGACACTGGCACGTTCAGCAGGCACACTCTCTGGTGGCGAGGCCCAGCGCATCAGGCTGGCCTCGCAGATCGGGTCTGGTCTGGCGGGTGTGCTTTACATTCTGGATGAGCCGTCCATTGGTCTGCACCAGCGCGACAACAACAAACTCATCAAAACGCTTGTGCGCCTCCGCGATCTGGGCAATACCGTGATTGTGGTGGAACACGACGCAGACACCATTGCCACGGCTGACCACGTGCTGGACATTGGCCCGGGCGCAGGAGCGCATGGCGGCGAGGTACTCTATTCAGGCCCGGTTTCAGGTCTTCTGGACTGCGAACAGTCGCTGACCGGAGCCTATCTTTCAGGCCGTCTGCAAATCGCGATTCCCCAAAAACGACGCTCCCTTGCCGCTGCAAAGATGCTGGAGCTGCGCGAGGCCAGCATCAACAATCTGAAAAACCTCACAGTGCGCTTTCCTCTGGGACTCTTTACCTGCGTCACTGGCGTTTCAGGATCAGGCAAGAGTTCGCTCGTCATGGAAACCCTCCTGCCGGAAGCAGAGCGGTATTTCAGCGACAAAAAGGCTTATGCCCGCACCCAGCCCAAACTGTTCGGGCTGGACCAGCTTGACAAGGTGATTGACATTGATCAAAGTCCGATTGGTCGGACCCCGCGTTCCAATCCCGCCACCTATACCGGTGTGATGACCCCGGTGCGCGATTTGATGGCCCAGTTGCCCGAATCCCGGGCCAGAGGCTACAAGGCAGGGCGCTTCAGCTTCAACCTCAAGGGCGGGCGCTGCGAGACCTGTGAGGGCGACGGCGTACTCTGCATTGCCATGCACTTTCTGCCAGACGTGTATGTGGAGTGCGAACGCTGTCACGGCAAGCGCTACAACGACGAAACCCTGGAAATCCGCTACAAGGGCAAGAACATTGCAGAGATCTTGGACATGACCGTCTTGGAAGCGCTGGACTTTTTCCAGAACCTGCCTGCCCTGAAAAGCCGTCTGCAAACCATCGTGGACGTGGGTCTGGGCTATGTGCGACTGGGACAATCTTCAGTCACGCTTTCAGGCGGCGAGGCCCAGCGCATGAAGCTGGCCAAGGAACTGGGGCGTCGCGCTACAGGCAAAACCCTCTACATTCTGGATGAACCTACAACTGGTCTACACCCGGACGACATCCGACACCTGCTGGCTGTTTTGGAAAGGCTAGTGGATGCGGGCAATACTGTGGTGGTGATTGAACACAATCTGGATGTGATCAAAACAGCAGATTATCTGATTGACCTGGGACCAGAAGGCGGCGACGCGGGCGGCGAAATCGTGGCGAGCGGCACGCCTGAAGAGGTGGCTGCCTGTCCGGCCTCTTTTACCGGCAGATTTTTGCAGCAGCTCTTGCCAGGCTGATTTTTTCATTTGCAGCAGGGCGCGTCCCGGCTAGGATGCGCCATCATTCTTTCTTTCAAGGAGAACACCAATTATGGCTGAACAGAACGAACAGAACCAGACCCAGGACCAAGCCGCCCCGCAGGCGGTCTTTCGTATGCAGAAGATGTACGTCAAGGATATGTCCTTTGAGTCGCCCCGTGCGCCCCAGGTCTTTCAGTCCACGCAAAAGCACGATCCGACGATAGAACTGGACCTGAAGATGAAAAACAGCGTGGTGGAGCAAGACAACTACGAGGTGTCCCTGTCCATCAGCGCCAAAATGGTTGACAAGGCCAATGACAAGGCCGTGCTCTTTGCTGTGGAGGTGGAACACGCGGCAGTCTTTCTGATTCGCGGCATCCCGCAGGAACACATGGAGCGGGTTCTTTCCGTGGACTGCCCCTTCATGCTCTTCCCCTACACCCGGCAGATTGTGAGCCAGATCACCATGGACGGCGGTTTCATGCCCCTGATTCTTGATCCCATCAACTTTGCTGCCATGTTTGAGAGCATGAAGCAGAAGCAGAAGGAGGACGCTGAAAAAAAACAGCAGGAGAAAAAGGCTTGAGTTTCAGCTAGTTCGCGCTGCTGGCCTCTTTGCCTGCAGAAATGTTTTGAATTGTTAAGCCGGATGTGTTAGATAGCCGTCCATCTCTTCGCGCACCAGTAGCTCAGCTGGATAGAGCGCCGGACTACGAATCCGTAGGTCGGGAGTTCGAATCTCTCCTGGTGCGCCAGTAAAT